>JAFSBF010000158.1 GCA_017441965.1 Clostridia bacterium
CATATTTCGGGTTAAGAAGTGTTATATCCTTAACGGTTGCACTGTTTCCGTATTTGTCGAAAACCTCGATGAGATTTTCTGTGGTAATCGTTGCCCCCGCCGAAAGCGAAAGCTTACTGTCGGCTGTAATTCCTGCAACATCATCTATTACATAAAGTGTAATGCTGTCGGTTTTTTTATCATTATAGTAAAGCTCCAGCACCGTGTTACCGCTACCCTCGGCATAATAGACATTATCGCGCACATAGCCTTTGCCCTCTGCAACAACCCACTTTGGCTCTTTGGTTGTTTTTACAGGCGTATTGTAGTTTTCATCATACGGTGTAAGGCTAAGCTTCACGCTGTCACCTGAAAGGACTGTGTTTTTTTCCGCCTTTGCAAAAAATCCAACAGTCTCGCCCTTTTGTGCACTTTGCGTTATGGCAACGGCATTTATGACCTTTCTGTTTTCACTTGGTTTATTTATATAGTGAAGCTCATTTTGGAAAAGAGTTTTTCCTACCATTGCCGTAGAGCCGCCACCGTCAAAATTGAGTGCATTTACACATCCAAGCTCAAGGCATATATCTGCAAGGGCGTCAAGGCTGACACCACGGCTCTCGATTTGTCTACCGTCAACTGTTATCATATAAACAACCGTTCCGTCAGCGTTTGTTCCTATTGCCGTTCGGGGATGATTGCCTTTTACATCGTGTGTTATAGGTGTTTTCTCCCCGTTTGCTAAAAGCATTGTTCCTCCGCCAAACGCAGTTTCTACACCGTTTAATGATGTCGATGCCTCCGACGAAAGCTCTACACTGTCCCCGACATTAAAATTAATATCGAGAAACGGTGTCATATTATCATCTATTACAAGAATATATCCGTTTTCGGGAATGGGGATAGTACCGCCAAGGCTGACACCCTTTGCACTGACCTTTCCCTCTGTAACGGTAACTGCCGTTATGCCCTCAGGCAGAAACGGTGATATACCGCCGTTAAAATCACTTGTATACATAAGAAGCGCCCCGTAATAATCGGTTGGCTTGTTTATATGCGAAAGAGTTGTCTGCGTTTCATTGGGCGCTTTTACACTCACACTGACGGAGGGATAAAAAAAGCTGAGGACGTTTTCCTTAAAAAATCCTGCAGCCATATCAGAATTAATGTGCGACTGCAAAAATTTCCCGTCCTTAATTTCTATTCCGAGGCTGAAATTCTGGTCGCCCTTATACGCAGAAAAAAGGTCGGCATTTGTTGCGGCAACAACATTTTCCTGCGCCTTTGCAAAATTCATTACAGTTTGAACCTTGTCACTGCCGCCGCTGTCCTTCAAAAGCTCAAGGCTTAGATTATCATTTTTGAGGTCTGCCGTTATGCAGTTTATATTAAGTGCGTAATCACCGTAAAAACGCACAATGTTTTTATGCGTGACTCCGCCCGTTACAATCTCCTGAGTTTCTTTTTCATAAAGCATTTGCGCGTTTGCGCCTATTGCCATCGTCATTATAAATGCCAATAGTAAAGAAACCTTCTTTTTCATAGTAATTACCCCCTTTCGGGTTATTTTTTCTATTCTAATTTCTTTTTGCTTTCTGTAGAATATACACTACTCTCACAGATAAGCTTTCAGGTATAAGCTTTGATAAAAGTCTTGTCATTTTCATTGTCAGGGTTGGCACTACAACCGCCTTGCCCTTCATCATTGCATCTACACTAACCTTTGCCACATATTCGGGCGAAATTGTCCTCTTTCCTAAGTTGGAACCGGACAGCTGCCCAAATTCTGTTTCTACAGGTCCGGGGCAGAGAGAAGTTATAGTTACGGGTGATTTTCTGCGTCTTAGCTCCTCCCGCACTGCCGTTGAAAGGCGCAGAACATACGCCTTTGATGCGTAATAAGAGGATAAAAGAGGTCCCGGAAAAAACGCCGCCGAGGATGCCACATTAAGGATTTTTCCCCCGCCACGTTTTTCAAAAACGGGAATATACTCTTTCATAAGATAATGAAGTGCACGGATATTTACATCTATCATCTGACTTTCACGGTCAAAATCAGTTTCACAAAAATCTCCGTACACACCAAAGCCTGCATTGTTAACTAAAATATCTATATCCTGATACTTCTTAAAAAGTGCACGCACCTCGTCCATATTGGATAAATCTGCCGTGCAGACCTCACTTTTTGAAGGAAGTGTTTTTGCAAGTGCCTCAAGTCTCTGTGTTCTGCGTGCCACAAGCACCGTTTCATACCCTTTTTCAGAAAGAATTTTTGCAATTTGGGCACCTATTCCCGAGCTTGCACCCGTTATCAAAGCCTTTTTCATATTAATAACCAAGCTCCTCATTTACTAAAATAACATTTATCCTGCCCTTTAACCTCTGATAACCGCTTACAATATACTGCGAGCATATTCTTCCGTCAGAAAGGCATCCGTCTGTCATAGAGCCGCCCTCTCCCATACATACACCCTTTTCATAGCAATAGGTTTTGCAGGAAAGACGCTGACAGTTTGCAGGTGCGGCATATCTTTTCACACGTGATTGTGCTTCATCAAGGTCTTTTACAATCTTGTTTCTGCCTACTATCATAATTATCTTTTCAGGGCCGTATGCAATGCACGCAACACGGTTTCCGTTTCCGTCCACGTTATAAAGCTCACCCTTTTCGGTTACAGCATTTGATGAGCATAAGTAGTAATCAGCGCAAAAGCTTTTTCTGTAAAGCTCTATTTTGTCCTGAGCCTTCTCACGGTCAAGATATTCATATTTTCCGCTGCGCAGAATATCCATCATTTTGCACTCACTAAGTGACATTGAGCCACCGCTTGCAACAACGGCTCCCTCCTTCATAAGGGAAACGGCAATATTACATGCCTCCTCCTTGCTTTGCGCAATAAAGGCATTCATATTATTTTTTTCGAGTGCTTTTTTAACATTTTCAAGCTGCAGCATAACTGCCGCATTTAAATTCTTATCCATTTTTATCCCTCTTTTTAATCATTCGTTTTTAAACATTTCTTCAGGCAGAACTCTTATCGCTACGCCAAGCTCCTCTCCTACCTTTTCAAGCTCTTTTGTAAGAGCATCAAAATCTATACTGCTGTTTTCCATATCAACAAGTGCAATCATAGTAAAAAGGTTTTGCATCAGCTTTTGCGATATGTCTAAAATATTGATGTTCTTTTCATAGAAAAGACCGCTTACCCTTGCGATAATACCCGTTTTATCCTTACCTACAACTGTTACAACCGCTCTCATTTTAACATCTCCTTTAATTTCTTCCCTGCCTTACGACCTCATATATAAAGAGTGCCGCCGCAACAGATGCGTTGAGGGAGTTTACATTACCCTTCATAGGGATTTTAACCTTGAAATCACATTTTTCAAGAACAAGGCGGCTTATGCCCTCGCCCTCAGAGCCGATGACAATTGCAACTGCACCCTTTAAATCGGCATCATAAAGCTCTTTATCGCCGGAAGCATCTGCGCCTGTTACCCAAATGTTTTGCTTTTTCAAATCGTCTATTGTCTTTGCAAGATTTGCCACACGTGCAACGGGCATATATTCCACTGCACCTGCCGATGCCTTTGCACATACTGCACCCAGCGATGCCCCGTCATGCTTTGAAATTATTACCCCGTGTGCACCTGCGCAGTTTGCCGTTCTTATAATCGAGCCTAAATTTCTGGGGTCAGCTATTTTATCAAGAATTATTATAAACGGTGCCTCGCCCTTTTTTTGAGCATTTTCAAGAATATCATCAACCGTTGCATACTCTGCCGCCGCACAAAGTGCAATTACACCCTGATGCGCCCCCGTTTCACTCATTTCGTCAAGACGGCGTGCATCAGTTTCACTCACAATTATTCCTTTTTCACGTGCCATACGGATTATGGGAATAATGCTTCCGTGCTTATCGCCCTTTTTTACGTATATTTTATCTATGCTCCTGCCGCTTTTAAGTGCCTCTGCGACAGGGTTTCTTCCTTCGATTTTATCAGTCATATAAACTCTCCTTTGAAAACATCTTCTTTTTCAGTATAGCATATTATTTTCTACATTGCACCTGATTTTTTATGGAAAATTTGTTTTCTTTTTGAAGTATTTTTCCTCTTGTAAGGGTTGTAACATCTGCCCCCTTGTGCATAATCGTGTACGGAAGCTTCAAAACATCACAATCAAATGTTACGCCTTCCTTTTCCAGTTCTTCAATTTCTTTGCCACTGTAGCTCTGCAGAGTTATAAAGGTTTTATTATCATATTCTATTCTTACGGCGGCATTTTCATTACTCCCCGGGTAATCTATCATCATATCCCCGATTATGGCAGGCTCTTTGTGTGCAAGCGGAATGAGGTTTACATTATTTTCTCTTGCACTTTGCCTCAGTTTCTCTGTTTCTTCTCTTGAAAAAATATTTTCAGGAAAAACAACTGTGTCTACTTCTCCGTTTTGCGCAAGGAGGAACATTTCTTCATAATCTTTGTCCGTAAGAATACCGCCCGCAATATTATCTATCCCTTTGTTTTCCATAAGTGCCTTTACATCATATGCATCAGCGCACCCTATAAGAATGGCATCCTTTTCGTTTGATATTAAGCTGCTGCACTTTGTGCCGTAGTTTAAAAATTGCATTGAAAGGCTTGTGTCATTCACATTCTGAATTACAAGCACTGTGCAAAACACTGCCGCAAACACAGCGCTTATCACGCCTAATCTTTTTATATGTACGGGGTAAAGATAAATTACTGTCAGCATAAAAATCCATGCTATGAAAAGAACTGCCCCAAGGCTTCCTATCGGTGTAATTGCCGCAGGAAGTGCAGAAACTGCCTCCGATATAAAAATAATTGCCTCAGAAAGAAATTCTATTACAGCTTCGCATATTATCCCTATAACAGGAATGTTGCATACAAGCACGTACACCATGCCGAGCGGAACAATTGCCGTCGCAAATGGAAATACGAGAAGATTTGTAATAATCGCATACGGTGTTATAATCCCAAAATAATATATAACTGCAAGATTAACGCCAAGCTGTGCACTTATCGTAACGGCACAGGTCTTTGCAAAAGTCATCGGCATTACTTTAGCGCATACTATCTCAGCTTTTTCGTTATATAAAACTATCCCTAAGACTGAAAGTGCTGACAAAATAAGCCCTGCGTTCAATGCAAGATAAGGATTAAATACTATCATTACAAGAAATGTCAGAAAAAGAGAATTTATCGTATCGTTTTCTCTGTACAAAATTCTTGAAAACTGATATACTGCGCACATAACAAGCGCACGCACCACCGATGCACCCGCACCTGTAACAAGGGTTATAAAAAATGCACCCAGCACGGCAAAGAATGCACCTATCCTTTTCTTACCGAAAAGCTTGTTTAAAAGAAGCATCTGCGCTGCTATCATAATGGAAAGATGCATCCCCGAGACAACGGCTATATGGTTAATTCCTGCACCCTGCAG
>JAFSBF010000159.1 GCA_017441965.1 Clostridia bacterium
GCACTGTTACAGAAAGTGAAGACCTTATCCCGTATTACCATATGGCACTCGGCGGTGTGAAAGGCAGAGCAAATCAGCTTTGCTGCGCTCTTGCAAGAGTTCAGCTTAAATACTATGATGAAAGATGCGCAGAAATCAGAAAGGCAATGAACTATTTGTGGGATTTGATTGAAGGCCTTCCGGGCATCAGAGCAATAAGAGTTGATGAGAGCACAGGCTCTACAATGGCAGGCTTCTATGCTGCTGCAGGTACATACGTTCCTGAGGAGCTTCATGGGCTTTCAGTTGTTACCTTTGTCAAGGCTGTTAATGCAGAAATCGGCGGAGGGGAAGACTGGATGGTTGACGGTGTAAACTTCTGCTTACATACACACGAATTTTTCAAGACCTATGACGTTAATCACTGTGGCAAGCCCTCAAGAATTGCAAACGCTGACCGTGACGTGCGTGAGCTTGATAAGGAGCTTAAAAAGTCAGAAGATATAATGTGCTTTACTGTTCCGTGGCTTAAAAAGTATAACAAGGAATGGATTGAAAAGATTGCAGGCGCAATTAAGACTGTAATTGAAAACCATGAGGAGCTTCTCGCAATTGACAACGGTGACAAGCAGGGCGGTCACTGGTACGGAAATAAGCTCGCTAAAAGATAATATTATAATAGGGATGAAGTCCCTAAAGACTTCATCCCTAAAAGTGTATAAATACGGCTATTTACGATAACCTCTTGGGGTTTGTCCCGTAAATTCCTTAAAGGTTTTATTAAAGTTTGATATTGTGTTAAAACCAACCTCGTAGGAAATATCGGTTATATTCATATCGGTATTATTTAAAAGCTCAATAGCTTTTTCAATACGCTTTCTGCTAAGATATTCGACAAAGGTCTGACCTGTTACAGCCTTAAAAAGATAGCTGAAATGCGACGAGGAATAATTGACCTTGTGTGCAGTTTCACGAAGGGAAATGTTTTTGTCGAAGTTTTCGTCAATATATTGAAGGGAGCTTAGAATGGTGCTTTTATACTTATTAAGTATTTTTACTGATTTTGTTCCCTTGATGTCCTCCGAATATGCACGTCCCGTTATGACGAGAAGCTTTAAAAGAAGTGCTTTGCACAGCAGCATATAACCGGCACTTTTTTCCTGATATTCCAAGAGTGCTTCATTAAGTATAGCCTCCACCTCAAGCTGAAGCTTTTCGCTGAGGTTAAAGCGTGGTTTAACACATTCCTCAACAACCATAAATGGCTCAAGATATGCAAAATCGAGGTATGCACCACTATCTTCCGCATTTCCGTGTGAATTCAGGATAAAGTCAGCGGAAAATTCAAACTCGAATATTTCCATTGAAACATCCTGCCGCGGAAGAATTGTGTGCGGAATATATGGGGGAATGATGAAAATATCCCCTTTGAAAATATCAAAACGCTGATTATTTATGATGTGGTAACCGCTGCCCTTGTTTACATAGTTTATCTGTATGTATTTGTGGCGGTGCAGCTCTTTTGAGGATTCCTTTGCATTATATTTCCGGATAAAAAAACGGTTGTTTTCTGAATATGGATTCATATATGATTCGTCAAGCAAAGGAATATTTTGGTAGCTGTCTTTATTTAGATAAGAAAAATCCATTTGACTTGCCCCCTTTATTGTTATTTTAATGTTTTTTTCAGGCAGGGTCAAGTAATTAAGAAGATTTTATTTGTTTTTCGTAAAATACAGGAAGGAGAAGAATCGTCATGAGTAAAAAATATGGTTTTGGTCTTATAGGATGCGGTATTATTTCAAAATGGCACGCAGACTCAATTCTAAAAATAGAAGATGCCGTACTTGTAGGTGCTACAGATAACAGAAGGGAACATGCCGAGGAGTTTGCAAAAAATTATTCCTGCAGAGTGTTTTCTTCTGTGGAAGAAATGCTTGCGTGCGATGAAATTGATATCGTATGTATCTGCACTCCAAGCGGACTTCACGCACCGATGGCTATAAAGGCAGCAAATGCAGGTAAGCATTTTGTAGTTGAGAAGCCTATGGCTATTACAAAAGAGCAGATGAAAGATATGATTGATGCCTGCGAGAAAAACGGTGTGAAAGGCGCAGTAATATCTCAGGTAAGATTTACAAATGCTATTCAGACAGTTAAAAAGGCGATTGAAAACGGCGAGCTTGGTGACATATTGCTCGGCGATGTATATATGAAATACTTCCGTTCTGCTGAGTATTACGCATCGGCAGGCTGGAGAGGCACTTGGGAGATGGACGGTGGCGGTGCTCTGATGAATCAGGGCATTCACGGAATTGATATGCTACAGTATCTTGTAGGCCCCGTTAAATCGGTAATGGGTATGTGCAGAACACTGGCACGAGATATTGAGGTTGAGGATACTGCAAATGTATTGCTGCAGTTTGAAAATGGTGCAATAGGAACAATTCAGGGTGCTACAAGCATAGAGCCGGGTTACCCGATGAGAATAGAGATTAGCGGAACGCGCGGAACAGTTGTAATCGAGGGCGAAGAAATAAAGAAATGGGATGTTGACGGAAAAACCCTTGAAGAAAAAGAAGAAAGCGAAGAAAAAGCCAAAAGTTATCAAAATCCCACTGCATTTTCAACAGATAATCACACAATGCAGATAAAGGATTTGATTGATGCTATAAAAGAGAACAGAAGACCGCTTGTTGACATATACGAGGGAAAGAGACCTGTGGACATAATTCTCGGAGCATATGAATCAAGTAAGAGCGGAAAAATGGTTGAGCTTGATAAATAAAAGGAGGAGAAGCAATGATTTTAAATAAAAACAGCAAAGCAGCAGTTATAATTCCCAAAGAGCCTACCGCTCGTGAGGAGTTTGCGGCAAGCGAGCTTAAAAAGTACATTAAAAAGATTTGCGGAGCAGAGCTTACAGTTATTACTGACGATGAAACTTTTGCAGGGGCAGTTTTCGCAATTGGCGGACCTGAAAGAAACAGTGTAACTAAAAAATATATATCCGAGGATGAATTTGACGCCATTGTTCCGGGGTCCGAGGGGCTTTTCATAAAAAGCTACGGTGACACCGTTGTTCTTGCAGGAAGCTCGAAAAATGACACGGATTTTGAACGTGGAACACTTTATGCAGTGTATGAGCTTCTTGAAAGATTTTTGGGTGCATCCTTCGGTGCATTTACAAAGCAGGATATTCCGGGAGGTGAATTTATTCCCGAATGTGAAGAAATTCGTATTGAGGAGATATTCTATGCAAAGGCAAAGGCAGATGTTCCTTTGCGTATAGCTGTTGCACAGTATGAATATCAGGACAGGGCGGAGTGTTATGACTATGAGCTTGATATTCCGTTTCTTGACTGGCTTGCAAAAAACAGATACAACTACATAAATTCATGGACTGGTGTTTATACTCACTAC
>JAFSBF010000160.1 GCA_017441965.1 Clostridia bacterium
CAGGCATGCTTTTTGGGGAGAAGGAAAAGCAAGCAATTATGCGGAAGTTTTGCAATATATGCAAAACGGAGCGTGTCTGCTTTGCTTTGACGCTGTACGCCTTCGGGTAACCCAACAAAGCCCATATATGGGCTTTGTTGGCTCAGTTTGTCCGTTCTGAAGCATTTTTTCCTATCCCCTGAAAAAGGGGGGTGTAAAAAACCGAGTTTTTTACACCCCTTTAAATTTACTCTTATTCCTCGATTAAAGCTTCTTCAAGCTCTTCAATGTATTCTTCTTCAGTATCCTCCTCATATTCATCGTCTGCCATAGCGTGTCCTATCAGCATAACGAGTATACCTGCCAAAAGCACTATACTGCCGTATATGAGCGAGCTTTGATTAAAGCTCTTAACAATCGCATCTGCAACGCACTGCAAGAATTCACTTGAAACCTTGAATGCGGGCTTAAAGATAAACCCTGCCACACCGACAGCGACACCTGAAAGAATACAAGCCCAACCTATCATTTTGTGTGCAAAGCCGTTACATGCTACAACCGTCAGCACTAAAAACAGCATGAGTGCTATTACAAGGCAAATAAGCACCATTGTAGAGAAAAGCACCGAGGTTATATAAGTATACTTTGCTGCAGACTGCTTTTGCAGACTATTTTGATTAAGCTCTTTAAACGCCTTCGACTTAAAAGCATATTTTGCAATATCATTGCAGGCACTCTCCCCAATCTCTACACCTGTAACAAGCTTTATGTAGGAAACATTCTTGAGGAGCATCTGTGAAATATCCTTTGCCGTTATATCCTTAAAATCATTGCCGTAAATATAAAAAGATACAACCTTGTGCGCTATATCAGCAACAAAATCGGGGTATGACGACTTTCTTACTGCCTGCTCTATATCTGCATATGTCACCGTAATTAGGGAATTGTCCCTGATTACATCAGCAACACTCGCACGTGGTGAGCTTTTCTTCATATTAATTTTTCCGGGGTTTTTAATTTTGCCAATCGTAAACCTTTCAGGCTCACTTGTGCGGATTGCACTCTCAATTGAATACTGTGACGTATTCATTTTTACAACAAGCGAAGAAAGTGTCGCAAAGAAAAGCGAGCTGAGCACAACAAACAAAATCACCGTTCTTATTACAAATATTATCTTACGCAAAAGCTTACGACGTTTTTTGCTCTTTTTAGTGTTGCGCTTTTTCATTTTTTCGGTTGCTTTTTCGTGCTTTTTCTGTTCCTTTTCCTTATTGTACTTGGGAATTTGTATAGGCTCGGGCGCAAATTCAGAAATAAACTCACGCTCGTTTTTTTCTACCTGAGTTTCATTATTTGCCTCTGTATCAGTGGTTTCCCCCGCTACAGCAGCCTGAATATTTTCGTTCTCCGTATTCATTAACACACTTCCTTTGTTAAGTCAATTACCTGCTATAATTTGCCAATATGCACATTTCTCTACTTATATAATATCAATTTATACAAAATAAGTCAAGTGAAACTTCTGCTTTAAAAGCTTGGTAATAAAAAATTTACATTTTTTACGAACAAATGTTTGATTTTTCCTTTTATGTGTGTTATAATGTACTTAGATAAAATACAGGAGGGATTTTTATGGCGGCTAATATTGATAAGCAGCAGGAAATTTTAAGTTTTATAGAAAAGCATCTTTCTCAGAAAGGGTTCCCCCCCACTGTCAGGGAAATTTGTGAGGCTGTTGGTCTTAATTCACCGTCTACCGTGCACGGTTATCTCAGCCGACTTGAAAAGAACGGACATATTGTAAAGGATGCAGGCAGTTCCCGTGGAATTCGCCTCGCCAATGTTCCCACAAATATTTCTTCTATGGAAAAGGAATTTCTTGAGGTGCCCGTAATAGGACGTGTCAGTGCAGGTCTTCCTATCCTTGCGGAAGAAAACTTGGAGCGTACCTTCCCCCTCCCGATGGATTTTGCAAAGAAAAACAACGTATATATGCTTCACGTGCACGGTGAAAGTATGATAAATGCAGGTATTTTTGATGGCGACTATGTAATTGTAGAGCAGTGCTCCGTTGCAAATAACGGTGATATGGTTGTCGCCCTTGTTGATGACAGTGCAACGGTAAAAACCTTTTATAAGGAAAACGGACATTTTCGTCTGCAGCCTGAAAACGATTATATGGAGCCTATAATTGTTGACAGTGTATCAATTTTAGGTAAAGTAATAGGTGTTTATAGATTATTTTAATAAGGTGATGCAAACAAATCGCAGTGGCATTTGCCACTGCGATTTTTGTCTTTTTAATTTCCAAGTGATTTTTTCTTGGATACTACGACTTCCTGATTATAGCACTCAAACATATTTTCAACCGTTTCCTTCTTCATTTTTGGTGTAATAAGGCTTACAACGGGAACTAACAGAAGACCTCCCACCATAGCGATTACACCGCAGTTAATAGGCGACTGAAGAAGCGTTGGGAACGACGGTCTTATAAGCATATTAAGCACCATAATACCTGCACCGAAAATAAAGCTCACCCAAACAGAAAGCTTTGTTGCCTTCTTCCAGTAAAGACCGTAGAGGAACGGCGCTAAAAATGCACCTGCAAGTGCGCCCCACGAAATACCCATCATATCGGCAATATAGCCAAGCTTATCCTTATTAAGCGCAATAATTGCAGAAATTGCTATAAATACAACTATTAAAGCACGCATAATAAGAACCTGCTTTTTCTCTGACATTCTCTTTACAACGTGACCTTTAATCATATCAAGTGTCAGCGTGGAGCTTGATGCCAGCACGAGTGAAGAAAGAGTTGACATTGATGCCGAAAGTACAAGTACTATTACAACTGCGATAATTATTTCAGGAAGATTTGAAAGCATTGTCGGGATAATTGCATCAAATCCACCCGATGGATTTCCGTTTACAACGTCAAGCTTGTCCCCAAAAAGTCTTCCAAAGCCACCTAAGAAGTAGCATCCGCCTGCAACTACAACTGCAAAAACAGTAGATATAATGGTTCCTTTTTCTATATCCTTTTCGCTCTTAATAGCATAGAATTTCTGCACCATCTGCGGAAGGCCCCATGTACCGAGTGATGTAAGAATTACCACAAACAGAAGACCTATCGGGTCAGGACCGAAGAAGGAATTAAATGCACCTGGCACTTCTGACTCAACCTTTGCAAGATTTTCAAGTGCTGTAATAAAACCACCATTTTTGGAAAGCACAGAGCCGATAACCGCAACTATACCTATAAGCATAATAATGCCCTGAATAAAGTCATTTATTGCAGTTGCCATATATCCGCCTGCAATTACATATACACCGGTAAGAACAGCCATTACAATTACGCATACCGAGTAGTCAATTCCGGGAAATGCCATTTCAAACAGTCTTGAAAGACCGTTGTAAAGCGATGCGGTATAAGGGATAAGGAAAATGAAAACTATTATTGATGCAAAAATTTTCAGTGCATCACTTACATACCTTTTGCCGAAAAATTCGGGCATTGTTGCAGTTTCAAGATGCTGGCTCATAAGCCTTGTACGTCTTCCAAGAATAATCCACGCCAGAAGCGAGCCGAGTACTGCATTTCCAATACCTATCCACGTTGATGCAATACCGAATTTCCATCCGAACTGACCTGCATATCCAACAAAGATAACCGCAGAAAAATACGACGTTCCGTATGCAAATGCCGTCAGCCACGGACCGACACTGCGTCCGCCCAATACAAAACCGTTTACATCTGTTGAGTTTTTTCTGCAATAAAGACCTACCGCAATCATAACTGCAAAAAATACTACCAACATTCCAATTTTCAGTGCCAAGATAAACACCCTTTCTTTTTGAGGATAAAAACAAAAAAGTCCCGTCCTCGAATATTAATTCAGAGGACGAGACACATATCCCGTGGTACCACCTCAATTTACCAAGACCTCACAGTCTCAGCCTTAAAAGCTGTCCATTAACAGCTCTGTTCTGTGACGGGAACACCCGTTGCAGCCTACTCGTTACCTTTCGGTGCACTGCTCACAGGAGGTATTCAGTTATATCCTCCCCATTGCCTCGCACCAAACGGCAACTCTCTCAAGGTTACAGACATACTTACTTGTTCCTGCTCAAACGCATTTAATTAATTTATCTACGTTTTTAATTCTAACTCTTTTTTCAGACAAAATCAAGTGTTTTTTCTAAAAATTTGCGCTTGGTTTGAAAGAAGGCATTAGTTGAAGCTTGAAAAGATTTCTCTTATGCAGTGTATCTATACGTTCTTTTACCGCCATATCCTCAATCTCACCCGTACGGATATATCTGTCAAGCACCGCATAGGTAAAGCCTAAGTTTTCTTCGTCAGTTTTTCCGCAAAGTCCGTCTATCGGTGTTTTGTCAACAAGCTCCTTAGGAAGTCCCAAGACACGACCGATTTCTTTAATTTCAGCTACAGTAAGATTTGAGAGCGGTGAAAAATCACCTGCCGCATCGCCGTAGCGTGTGGAATACCCCACCCAATCCTCGGACAGATTACACGTGTTTGCAACCCTGCCGTTAAAGCATTGAGAAACTGCATAAAGCGTTGCCATACGTATTCTCGGGGGAAGGTTTGTGCTTGCCTGTGCAGTGAGTGTAATTTCGTCAGGAAAGCTTCCTTTTAGTCCTTCAATGGCATCCTTTACATTTACTGTAAAGCTTTTTATACCCAAATGCTCCACCAGCATATGGGAGCAGGAAATATCGTGCTGCTCTCCGCAGGGCATAAGCACGCCTATAACACGCTCTTTTCCAAGTGCCTCCGTGCACAGTGCCGCCACAACAGAGCTGTCCTTTCCGCCCGATATTCCGACAACGGCATTACAGTCCTTGCCGTTTTCTTCAAAAAACTTTCTTATCCATTCTACACATTCGTCCTTAACCTTTTGTGCATCAAACAAGCTAATCTCTCCTTTAATCATTTACTTTTTTATAGAGCATACAATGGCAAAAGCCCTCAAAGTTTTTATCCTTTATCTGCTCCCGAAATTCCTTACACATACATTTATAATCTTCTGTCTTTTCAAGACGGCACGGACAATATCCGCCCTTTCTTTCAAGACCTTCTTTTATAGTTTTTACAACTTCCTTATCAGGATTAAGTATAATCTTCATTTTATTCACCCTTTACTTTAGCCACAGCAACGCTTTCCTCGCCCAAGCCCTGTTTTATTTCATATATTCGGGAAAAAATGTTATCTTTATCACCATTTTTTACAAATGACATATTTGCACTGATAACACCCTCTCCATATTTTGAAAAAGAAACAAGTGCAGAGTACTGCCCATCATATTGAAGATACAATGCAAAACTCTTTTCAAAATCTTTAGGCATTATATATCCTTCACTGTTCGCCAGAATGGTAAGGGCGGCAAGATTTTCTGTGCCGTACGATGCATTTATCATAGCTGCAAGCTGAATATAATTAAGCTTGTGCAACTCAGTAAATTTATCAATGTCAATATTTTTTGCATCTTTGCCAAGAAGTGCCTCAGCAAAGGCAACTATTTTGTCACGGTTTGCACTGATATAATATATCTCCTGTGGCTTACTCCAGTTTTCGGCACCGATGGCAGATATTCTTTCCTTTATTTTTTCGTCGGGCGTATAATAGCTTATAAACTCACTGTCTGCGGCAAGCTCCCCCGCCTCTCTGGTAAGCTTTAGTGCTTCATCAATATAAAATTCATCAACCTTAACTGTATCCGTCACAAGAATTTGTGTAGGTTTATCTGCGCCGCCTATAATGCTGACTTCATTTATAATACCATTCTCTTTTGCACATTCATATACCCTGACAAGTGTTGCAATTGCCTGCTGTGTTGTATAAGTATCCTTTGGTGCAAACTTATTATCACCTACACCGTTCATAAACCCTAAATTGCTTATTGCCTGAACGCTGTCTGATGCCCACTGGGAAATATCACTTATGTCGTCATATTCAAACCACATTTTTGTTACAGGAAATGGCATTAAACTGTTTATCATACGAACTATAATAGTTGCCGCCTCTTCACGGGTGAGAAAATCATTCGGTGCAAACTCTGTTGCGGTTTTTCCGTTTACTATTCCCAATTTACTTAATATAAGAACTGCTTCATTATCAGTATCTTCAAACTTAAAAGAAGTATTTATAGTATATGTTTTTTTAAGAACAACCTTAATTGTGTTATATATAAGGTCACAAAATTCCTCACGTGTAATTTTATTCTGATAAAAATATTCCTTTGTCCTTTCTGTTACACCCACGCTTTTTGCAGTGTTAACACTCTCCTTCGCCCAATCACTCGGCACATTTTCATACGGTAAATAATCGCTTTTGTCAAGCTCATATTTCGCCATAAGCTTTTCTATCGTGCCGTCTGCCCTTGCAGCATCAAGTGCCGTATCAAGTTCTTCACGAAGCTCGTTGCTTACAACAGCTATAGCAAACTTCTCTGCCCCGCCGTCATTTTGCCGTTTAAGATAAGGTTGTGTATAATACAGACTCTTTTGTCTTTCCTCGGTTACCGTAATTGCTGAAATTGCGCAATCCGTTTCTCCTGACATAATTGATAAAAACAGTGCATCAAACGGCTTTTCGCTGTACTTAATTTCATAACCGAGTATTTGGGCAAGACGGTTCATAAGCTCAATATCAAAGCCTGTCAGTTCACCGCTTTCATCATAATATTCAAACGGTGCAAATTGTGCAGATGTACACACCTTTAGTATTCGCTTTTCATTTGCAAGTACTCCTGACGATACTGAAAGTATCATTACAATTATCAAAATACAAGATATAATTTTTTTCATAAAGCTACTCCTTTTTAACGCATTGTAAATGTTAAAACTACACAAATGACTATTCCTACAGTAAGTATTACTCTGCTTACCCCTTGACCGAAACGGTACCAGTCGCTGGGCTCTCCCCCGTCAACATCCATTCTGTGTTCCAGTATCCAGAAAAAATTCGGGAATTTAATATCCACAAACAAAACCGCAGCGAAAAGCAGTATTAAAAACAGCATCATCAGGTTTCCCCTAACATCATACTTATTATCAACTGCCAAGTTGAAAATCCGTGTGTAATTGGGAAACAGTTCTTCTGTTTTTGGCGTTACACCGCCGACAATAACAGTAGCCATATTAAGAGGCTCATTATTATTGTCCATTAAAATATAGCTATCACCCATACTAACGGCTTTGCCCTCAAATACCAATGTGTCATTTTCTGAAATTTGAGCAGACATATCATTCAAATTATAATCAATTTTATAATTTTTCGTTATATCATTTACTGAAAAATCAATTTCTGCACCGTTTTCCTTAGCATCTATGCTCATTTTATATTCTGCGTATAAATCAGAACCTGTAAAGCTTCCGTCCTTTTGCAGGTACAAAAAAGCATCTCTGTGCCACACTCCGGGTAAAAACGCTGCGTATAAATATAGCGCAAGCAATAAAACTGCCAATATAACTCCTGCTATGATGCATAATTTTTTATGTGTGCTGAAAAAATGCGCCATATTTATTCCTCCTGCCTGGCTATTCCTACATATCCCGTTTCTTCAATGATGCTCTGTCCCTCATCTGACAATATCCAATGGAGCAGCTTATCAACATTTTCGTTTGTATTTTCCTCATATGTAACGGCATAAATCGGAGTAACAACGGGATATTTTCCGTTTCTTATATTCTCTGCCGTAGGTTTATTACTGTCAATTGAAATCATTTTAATATCAGGGTTTTTAATAATTCCCTCTACATAATAGCGGAAAGAAAAGCCAATGGAATTAGACTTACTCTTATAGTTAGAAACCCTTTCAATAATACCGACCATCAAATCATTTATGAGCTCCTTAGGTGCTTCCATTATAGGTGTGTCGCCCATAAAACGCTCAAGCATACTTTGACTTCCGCTGCCCTCATTACGCTGAAAGGCTGCAATGCTCTCATTTTTTCCGCCAAGCTCCTTCCAGTTTGTTATCTCGCCTGAATATATACCCTTTATTTGCTCCGTTGTAAGGCTTTCTATGGGATTATCCTTATGTACGAAGAATACAAAGGCTTCACTTCCTATAGGTGTATATCTAAATGTTGTATTACATTCCTCTGCATATTTTTTCTGTTCATC
>JAFSBF010000161.1 GCA_017441965.1 Clostridia bacterium
GTATACAATAATTAAAAATAAATTTAAAAAAAAAAATAAGTGACCCTTGATTGATTTTTCTACCAACAATCAAGGGTCACTTCTGCTCGCTCTTAATATCTATCATCCTTTGTTTACCTCTCTTTCTTCATTTTCCTTTTGCTACATCATCACATTTCTTTAAAACGCACTCGTAATCTTTTTTTCTCAGAGGAGAACCACTTATTTTAAGATGTGTCTTTTTGCTGCAAAAGGTTTTTTGATACTTTGCAATGAAGCTTTTAAGATTTGGTTTGAACTGATTTTTCTTCCATCTATATTAAACGTGACACCGTCGTGTTTTAATTCTCCTTTTTGTTCAAACCCCTCTTTATTTTCTTCATATCAAAGTATTGAATTTACTAGCCCATTGGAGTGTACCTTCCTTTCTTTTCTTCACTTACAGTGTAGCACGTTTTTTTGCCTTTTTCAATTGACAATTTTTGAAAATCAGAAAACACTTTTTTGTTTAAAAGGCAGAATTTTCCTCTGATTTTCATTTTCTCATTTACAAACCCCTCTGAAATATTATATAATGAAATTATGGGCGCGTTAGTCTGAGCATAGGATAGCCCAGCCCAATATGCTTAATCAGCCGTTGAAGGATGTTTTATTATGATAGTTAAGGTAAATACAGGCGCAGTATGCGGTCTTGAGGGTAAAATAGTTATCGCAGAGGCGGACTTTTCAAACGGTCTTCCTGCATTTGACGTGGTAGGACTTCCCGATGCAACAGTACGTGAGGCAAAGGAGAGAGTGCGTGCCGCAGTAAAAAACAGCGGTTTTGAATTTCCTGCAAAGCGTGCAGTAATAAATCTTGCCCCTGCTGATTTAAAGAAAGAGGGCACGCAGTTTGACCTTCCTATTGCCATAGCCGTTCTTGCCGGAACGGGGCAGATTAAAGCCGAGCTTGACGAATATATTTTTATAGGGGAGCTTGGTCTGTCGGGCGAACTAAGAGGCGTCAGCGGTGTTTTGTCACTCGTTTCGTGCGCGGCTGAATGCGGTTTCAAAAAAGCCGTTGTTCCAATGGAAAATGTAGAGGAAGCTACACTTTCAGGAAATATAGAAATTCTCGGTGCGACCTGTCTTTCGGAGGTTTACAGTCACCTTATCGGTGAAAAAGAAATAGAACCGTCTGTCTGCGATATAGAAAAGCTCTTTTCAGACGCATCAAAATATGATATAGATTTTTCCGATGTGCGTGGACAAAGTGCCCTGCGCAGAGGGTGCGAACTATGTGTAAGCGGAGGTCATAACCTTCTTCTCATTGGAACGCCCGGCAGCGGCAAGTCAATGATTGCGCAGAGAATACCGACAATTCTCCCCGATATGAGCCTTGAAGAGGCTATCGAGGTAACAAAAATCTATTCTGTAGCAGGCGAGCTTGAAAGCGGTGTGAACCTTATTGCAAAAAGACCTTTTCGTACTCCGCACCACAGTGCCAGTGCAGTAAGCATAGTAGGCGGCGGCTCAAAGGCACGCCCGGGTGAAATATCCCTTGCCCACAACGGTGTATTATTCCTTGACGAATTTCCCGAATACAGAAAAGATGTAATAGAATCAATGCGTCAGCCTCTTGAGGACAAAAAAATAACCGTCACACGTGCGGCGGCATCATATACATATCCGTGCAACGCAATGCTCGTTGTGGCGCTTAACCCCTGCAAATGCGGCTATTACGGAGACCCGAGCGGAAGGTGCCGTTGCAGTGAAACAGAGGTACGACGCTATCTTGGAAAAATCAGCGGCCCTATGCTTGACAGAATTGATATTCATTTAGAGGCTTCACCCGTGAAATATGCGGACTTAAAAGCTATGCGGGGAGAAAGCTCGGCGGAAATAAAAAAACGTGTCAATAAGGCACGTGAAATTCAAAAAGAGAGATATAAAAACGAGGCAATCAGTTGCAATGCACAGCTTTCAGGTGCGTTGATTGAAAAATACTGTCCTATAGGCGAAGAGGAAAGTCAGATGCTTAAAAACGCATTTGACTCACTCGGTCTTACTGCAAGGGCATATTCACGTATTTTAAAGGTTGCACGTACAATTGCAGATTGCGACGGACGTGAAAATATAAATACAATGGATATTGCCGAGGCAATCGGCTACAGAAGCCTTGATCGGAAATATTTCAGGTAAAATAGGGGAGAGGGTGTAAGAAAACCAAGTTTTTTTACACCCTCTGTTTTTAAATTAATATAGTAAACTTTGTCCCCTTGCCGATTTCACTTTCCACAGTAATCTCTCCGCCGTGAAAGCATTGTGGAGTTAAGCGATTCAGCCCCTCTTATCCAAAATCCTCCATGCATACCGGGAGGTCCCGAAGTGCGTGTGTCGTAAACGATATAATCTTTTCCATCTAAGGTTAACCGAAACGAAGTAATCCGAACTCTGTTTTTTGCTTTCTGTTTTCCGCCATTACTGCGTTAAAAGCCTTGCATATACGACAGTATATGCTTCATTTTTGCCTTGTACTGACGAAAAACAGTGTGCAAAAAATTCTTCGAACCCAAAACGTCTCAAAATTGAGATTTTTCAAGGCGGCAGGTCGCAGGAATACCGTTTAGTATTTCAAGACCGACAACGAAGAAAAAGCCAATTTTCAGGTGTTTTGGGCAGGTTCGGATTATTTCGTTTCGGTTATTTCTGCAATTGCAAGATACACTTTGTCAAAGCCCATCCTTTTAAGTAGCATTGAACAGTGGTTTGCAGTAGAGCCTGTTGTGTAGACATCATCTGTAAGAAGAACTGTTCCCGAAAACTTTTTGTCA
>JAFSBF010000020.1 GCA_017441965.1 Clostridia bacterium
ATCCGTATGATGCACAATAATTTATTTTTTTATTCGTCATTTTGCACAAAGGGTCGCTCTTTTATTTATCTTTTTTGGTTACTTTTATAGTAGGAAATGAAAAAAATAGTGCAGAACGGACAAACTGAACCCGAAGGGGTACCCGAAGCTGTATGTGTATACAGCGAGAGGTGAAGTTTGTTCGTAGTTTATTGGCACAAAAAGAAAGAAATCCGTAAATTTTACGGATTTCTACAAAAAGCTATGCTTTTAATAATACGTTTTTATTACGAAATATATTTATAGCCAATAAACGGTCGGTGCATTTTTTACATTTCCCATTACAGCAGGAATATTCCGTTTTCCATACACTCTTTACGCATATCTTCCGACCACACAGATACCTGCACCTCGCCTATATGCGCCCTCTGGAGCATTTGCATACAAAGCCTTGACTGACCGATACCGCCGCCTATTGTAAGGGGGAGGGTTTCATCATCAATCATTTTATGATAATCAAATTTCATTCTGTCAAGTGCATCCTTTTCCTGAAGCTGACTTCTGAGAGATTCCTTATCAACACGTATACCCATTGACGAAAGCTCCACACTGCGGCCCAAAACATCATTCCATACCAAAATATCACCGTTAAGTGTCCAGTCGTCGTAGTCAGGCGCACGTCCGTCGTGCGGTTTTCCGCTTTTTAAAACCTTTCCTATCTGCATCAGGAAAACTGTCTTATGCTCTTTTGTAATGGCATCCTCTTTTTCCTTATCAGTAAGATTGGGGTACATATCCTCAAGCTCCTGTGAAGTTATAAAGAATACGTCCCTTTCAATAGTCTTTTCCAAAGCGGGAAACGCCTCACAAAGAACCTCCTGTGTATCTGCCGCCGCCTTTACGATTTTACGTACAGTATCCTTTAAAAATTCTTCATTTCTTTCACTGCGGCTTATAACCTTTTCCCAGTCCCACTGGTCAACGAAAAGCGAGTGAAGATTATCCATCTTATCAT
Organism: Clostridia bacterium; assembly: GCA_017441965.1. Lineage (GTDB taxonomy): Bacteria > Bacillota > Clostridia > UMGS1883 > UMGS1883 > UMGS1883. The sequence goes on from JAFSBF010000020.1 coordinate 995, forward strand.
CACGGCGCACGGCATTCATATCAGTGTATATTCCTTCGCCCGGCTCGTAACCATAACGGTAGAGTGCCATCCTCTTCCACTTTGCAAGGGACTGCACAATCTCGGCAACCTCACCCGTTGCGCCCACGTCAAACTCCACCTTACGCTCAACACCGCTCAAATCGTCATTTATTCCGCTTGACTTTGTTACAATAACGGGGGCAGTTACCCTGTCAAGATTAAGCTCTGAAGAAAGCTTGCGCTGAAAATTATCCTTAACAATTTTTATTGCACGCTGTGTTTCACGAAGTGAAAGCTTTGCGTTATAGTCTTTTGGCAAAATCAGATTTGTCATAGTGCGTCGCCTCATTTCTTTTTTCCTATCTAACTATTTTACCAATACAGCACGTTTTTGTCAACACCGAAGAGGCGTTTTCTCATATTTTTTTGGGATTGGTGAGAGATACTACCCATCTTATATCATCACGTGTAATCGCATTTATAATATAAATAAGCGCTACATAAAAAATGCAATAGGTGCAAAGCTTTGCGGCAAGGCAAAAGGAAGCTGCCACTATAGCGTTTATCATCCATGCTCCCCATACGCCCCCGCCTACGCAAAGCATCATCATTATATTTATATCGACCGACGTAACCTTTGAAAGTCTGTGCATACTGAGTGCGGCATTAAATATTTCCTTTATGTACATAACAACAATATATCCCATTATCGCCATTTTGGGAAGTAAGAAGAAGAGCATTACGACATTCAGCACGCCCTCAAGCACATTAAAAACCATAGAATAGACCTGCTGACCAAGACCCTTAAGGCAACCGTCAGTCACACAGTCAATATATATTATGGGCAGCAGCGGTGCAAAAATTTTTATATACAGACCTGCCTCACTGCTTTTATACAGAGCCTCGCCAAGCTCGTTTGAATAAAAGAGCATTACCCCTGCCACGCCGAAGCTGAATATAATTCCTATTCTGAGCGCCCGATTTACAATATAGCTTATTCCTATTTTCTGCTTTTGCACCTGCGCACTTGTAAGGCGCGGGACAAGAATTTCACCAAGTGCAGTGAGTAGTGCCGCAGGAAACATTATCACAGGCATAGACATCTGCCCTATAACGCCATATGTTGAAAATGCGCTTGCAACGCCCATACCCGCCTTTCTAAGCCCTCTGGGAATAATAATCTGTCCGAGGGAGGAAAGCCCCGTACGCATATACGCACTTATGGCAAGGGGCAGTGCCGTACCGACAAGATTTTTAAAGTGCTTTTTCTTTTTACCGCTTTCCTTTTTTCCAAAGCTTTCAAAAGCATACAGAAAAAGAAGTGATACAGATAGTGCACTTTCTGCCGCAAAAAAACCCTTTGCCAATACATCTGCCGAGTTAAAATTTTTGTGTACATTAAAAGAGAAAACAACAAATACAATTCTTGCCGCTTGCGCAAAAACCTCTGAAATAACAAGTCTGAAAATCTTCTGTTTTGCCGTAAAATATCCTTCCGCACAACTGCCGAGGGCAATAAGGGGCATTGAAAGTGCCATTATTTTAAGAGGCGGTGTAGCCGATATTTGCATAACCCAGTGCCGTGATAAAAACGGAGCGCCAAAAAACATAACCGTCCCTGCAAGGCATCCGAAAAAAGCCGCATATGAAAATGCGCACCTCATCAGAGTATGAGGGAATTTGTTTCCACGGCTTATCTCCTCCGCCGCAAGCCGTGTCACACCAAAACGCACACCTGAAATGCTTACCGTGGCAAAAACCACCCCCACAGATGCAATTATACCGAAAACACCAAGCTCCTGCGCACCTACCTTTGCTGCAAGGTACGCCTGAAAGCAGAGTGCACATAACCTCAGCGCAATACTGCTCGCCGCAAGTAAAAGTGTGTTTTTCATAAGCTGCGGTGCATTACTCATATAAATCCCCTCCAAGACAATATATGAGCTTAAGGTTGTTAGTATGAGACATAAAAAAAGCGATTGGAAAGATAATTTCCAATCGCTTTTATCCATATAAAATCTTTCTAAAGGGGATTGTTAAGGGAACTCCCTTAACGTAAATTCGTTAAAATCGGGGGCGTGTACCTCGATTTTAACACCTTGCAAGGGCTGGCACGGTGAGTGCCGCGCGAGCGCAAGCCCTTATCTCGCAAGGAAATGTTTTAGAATAAAACTTTTCTTGCGAAATGATGACCTTGTCATCATTCAAGTACATACACACGGCAAGGTCTTCTGCCAAACTGTATACATTCAGAC
>JAFSBF010000162.1 GCA_017441965.1 Clostridia bacterium
GTTCAAGAGGCCGGGAGTTCAAGTCTCCCCACTCAGACCAAAAAAACACCGTATCCTTTTGAGGGTACGGTGTTTTTTTTCTTGCAAGGGAGACTTGAACTCAAGGTGAGCACGTGGTGTGAAGCCGGGTACCGAAATGCAAAGCATTTGGGTCGGCAAGCAGGGCAGATTGCCTTGTAATCTGCGTCTCCCCACTCAGACCAAAAAAAAAACCGTATCCTTTTGAGGGTACGGTGCTTTTTTCTTGCAAGGGAGACTTGAACTCAAAGTGAGCACGTGGCGTGAAGCCGGGTACCGAAATGCAAAGCATTTGGGTCCTTAAAATATAATCTTTTTGCCAATAAACGGTCGGTGCTGGTTTTACATTCCTTTATAAAACCTTGCCTAAAAATTCTTTTAATCTGGGATGCGAGGGATTATCGAAAATTTCTTCGGGTGTTCCCTTTGCGGCAACCTTTCCGTCATCCATAAATATTACGGTATCTGCAACCTCACGTGCAAAGCCCATTTCGTGTGTTACCACAACCATTGTCATACCGTCTGCAGCAAGCTCCTTCATAACATCAAGAACCTCGCCTACCATTTCGGGGTCAAGTGCGCTTGTCGGCTCGTCAAAGAGCATTACCTCGGGATTCATTGCAAGAGCACGTACAATAGCAATTCTCTGCTTCTGACCGCCTGAAAGCTGCTGAGGGTAAGCATCCGCCTTATCGGAAAGACCGACACGGCAAAGAAGCTCCATTGCCTTTTTATCTGCCTCGTCCTTAGTCATTTTTCCAAGCTTTACAGGTGCGAGGGTGATATTCTGCTTAATTGTAAGGTGCGGGAAAAGGTTAAAGTGCTGAAACACCATACCAATATTCTGACGAACCTTATTAATATCGCATTTTGGAGAAGTAATTTCTTCACCATTAAAGAAAATTTGACCTTCAGTAGGATTTTCAAGAAGGTTAAGGCATCTTAAAAACGTACTTTTACCACTGCCCGAGGGACCGATTACAACAACCTGCTCCCCCTTGCGGATATTTTCGTCAATTCCTTTAAGAACGTGAATATCATTATTTTCGCCAAAATTTTTCTGAAGATTTTTAACGGTTATCACTCTTACGCAGCCTCCTTTCAAGCTTGTTTACAAGCTGTGTAAAGAAAATTACCATAACAAGATAAATTCCTGCAACTGCAAAAAGCGGCATAAAGGTTTCATACGTAGCGCCACGAATAATATCGCCGCCCTTGGTAAGATCCTGTATAGCCACGTAGCCTGCAACGGACGTTTCCTTGAGAAGAACTATAAATTCATTTGCAAGGGTGGGAAGAACACTTTTAAAAGCCTGCGGGAAAATAATGTATGCCATAGTTTTTATGTATCCGAAGCCAAGACTTCTGCCCGCCTCAAACTGACCGTTATCGATACTCATAATACCGCTTCGGAAAATTTCGGCAACGTATGCACCTGAATTTATACCAAAAGCGGTTACAGCTATTAATATACCGTTACTGGAGCTTGCAAAAATTATGTAGTACATAATCATAAGCTGCACAACAACAGGTGTTCCGCGAATAACTGTAAGGTAAATATTGCAAAGGAAGTTTAAAACGCAAAGCACGCTTTTACCAAAGCTTTTACGCATACGCTTATGATTTTGCTCATACGTGCTGCGGATAATTGCAACGATAAGACCGATTGCAATACCCATCAGGCACGAAAAAAGCGTTATTTTAAGTGTTGCCCACAAGCCGTCGGTAATAAAGGTCCATCTGTTTTTTGTAATAAAGCATTTAATAAAATCGGACTTAAGTCCTGCAAAAAACTCTGCCATAGAGTTATCACAGCCTTTCTGACTGAAAATGTAAAGGGCTGTGACAAATCTATGTATTCTGTCACAGCCCGCTTTTGGGGCGAAGAAAAAATAGTGCAGAACAGACAAACTGAACCCGAAGCTGTATATAGATACTGCGAGAGGTGAAGTTTGTCTGTAGCATAAAGCGACTAATTATAAAATTCGTTATTTAACGAATTTTTTCTTTAAGTTCTTTGTCAAAATTCAAGTTACCCTTGAATAACAGTTTTGCTTTATGCGGTCTGTGCATTTTGTCACAGCCCCTGATTATTCAGCACTGATATATTTATCTACTATCTTCTGAAGTGTTCCGTCCTCTGTAAGCTCTTTAAGAGCCTTGTTGATAGAATCAAGAAGCTCTGTATTCTCCTTTGAAACTGCAATTGCATACTGTTCCTCAGCGTATGCAGTGTCGAGGATTACAAGATTTTCGCTTTCAGCAACGAATGCCTTTGCAGGCTCGTTATCAATGATAACGCAATCAACCTTGCCTATCTTAAGAGCCTCAACAGCGTCAGCACCCTTGTTGAAACGTGAAACCTTTCCAAGTCCCTCGTCCTCGATATCCCAGGTTGAGTAAAGGTCGCCTGTTGTACCTGTCTGTACACCGATTGTGTAGTTCTTGTCACCGAAAAGATCGTCAACAGTCTTGATTTCAGAATCCTTGTTAACGATAACAACCTGAACGCCTGTTGCATAGCTGTCAGAGAAGTTAACCTCTTCAAGTCTTTCATCTGTAACTGTCATACCTGCCATACCCATATCATACTTACCTGCTACAATAGCAGGGATGATAGAGTCAAATGCTGTATCTACAATTTCAAGCTCCATACCGAGCTTTTCTGCGATAACGCCGGCGATTTCAGCATCAATACCTACAACCTTTTCACCCTCATAAAATTCATAAGGGGGGAATTCTGCATTGGTAGCCATTGTAAGAGTGTTTGTTTCTTTTTTATCTTCGCCGCATGCAGCAAACACAAATACACAAAGAGCTAATGCAAGAATAAGAGAAATAGTCTTTTTCATAATATGTAACCTCCAAAAATAATTTTAACAATAACATTATAAGTTCATATGAATAAATTTGCAAGTCTTTTTTGTAAATATGCAAAAAAACTTATAAAATAGGAATTTACTCGCATTGTGAGTAATTTTGCTATGTTACTTTTTGAGTGCTAATGTCTTTTCATATGCCTTTATAACGGCATTCATTGCACTCCCGCGAAGTCCGCCCTCTTCAAGGGCACGAACTCCTTCAATCGTTGTTCCGCCGGGTGAGCATACGGCATCCTTAAGCACGCCAGGGTGCTTTTGTGATTTTATAACCATTTCTGATGCACCCTTAACGGTTTCTGCCGCATATAAAAGTGCCTTATCCCTCGGTAATCCGCAGTCAACACCGCCATCGGCACGAGCCTCTATAAATAAATAAACAAAAGCGGGGCCGCAGCCTGAAACGGCACTTGCCGCATCTATAAGACTTTCGGAAATTCTATCTATAATACCTGCGCAGGAGAAAATGCTTTCAAATTCTTTTTGTAAAGACATATCAAAAGATGCCGCAGGGCTATAAAGAATTACACCCTCACCCACCGCACAGGGGGTATTTGGCATAATACGAACAAGCGGGCAGCTAAAGCCCAGAGTTTTTAAAATTACATCGGTAGAAATTCCTGCCGCCATTGAAACAAGTGTGAAGTCATCCTTTCTTTTTTTAAGAACAGGTGCAATTTCCTTAAGTGTTGCCTCCATCACCTGAGGCTTTACCCCAAGAAATATATACTTACAGTATTTTAAAATTTCTTCGTTTGAAGAGGGGTTTGCGCCAATGCTTTCGCACAGGATAGTCGCTTTTTCGCTTATAAAATCAGAGGCGTAGATGTTTTCCCCACCGATAGCCTTTGCCGCAGCACTGCAAAGAGCACCGCCCATATTTCCGCAACCGATAAATCCTGCAGTTATCATAAAATCAGTCCTTTTTTAATAATTTTTTAAGGTGATAGGAAAAAGTTTCAGAACGGACAAACTGAACCCGAAGCTGTATGAGGATACTGCGAGAGGTGAAGTTTGTTCGTAGCAAAAAGATTAAAAACAAAGAAAAATTAATGAAATTTTTCTACAGATACTACTTAAGTGCAAACCAAATATATTCAGGATAATTTTATAAATTGTTATTTTTTTGCGTTCTGGGGCTTTTTACATCACCGTATGTGTCCTTGCCCTCGTATAATATACTTATAAGTGGTAAGCTCACAAAGTCCCATAGGTCCTCTTGCGTGGAGCTTTTGTGTGGAAATACCCATTTCGCAGCCAAGACCAAACTCTCCGCCGTCGGTAAAACGTGTTGACGCATTTACATAAACGGCACTGCTATCCACTGCGGCAGTGAAAAGGCGTGCATTTTTTTCGTTTTGAGTAATAATGCTTTCACTGTGCCCCGTGGAATGTTTTCCTATATGGGTAATTGCCTCGTTAACATTCTCTGCAACACTTACAGCAAGAATATAGTCGAGAAATTCTGTGTCAAAATCATTTTCCCCTGCTTTTACACCGCCGATAATATTGTAAGAAAGTTCATCGCATCTTAATTCAACCGCATTTTCGGGGCGATTTGTGACAAGCCGTTCTTTTACAAGAGGGAGAAAGTCATTTGCAATATTTTTGTGCACGATAAGGCTTTCTAAAGCATTACATACGGATGGACGGCTCGTTTTAGCATTTTCAATTATATCAAGAGCCATAGAAAAGTCGGCACTTTCATCAACAAAAATGTGACATATTCCCGTTCCCGTTTGTATGCACGGAACCTTGGCGTTTTCAAGGCAGGCGTTTATAAGACCTGCGCCGCCTCTCGGAATTAAAAGGTCAACGTATCCTACCGCCTGCATCAGCTCTGTCGCACTTGCCCTTGTGGTATCTTCTACAAGGTTAATCAGATTTTCAGGGAGATTGCACTCTGCAAGTGCTTTTCTGAGGGCATTTACAATGGCTTTGGCACTGTTATGCGCCTCTTTACCGACACGAAGAACAGACACATTACCGCTTTTAAGGGAAAGTGCGGCGGCATCACTCGTTACATTGGGGCGGCTTTCATAAATAATGGCGGTAACACCAATGGGCACTGCCACCTTTTCTATTAAAAGTCCGTCGGGGCGTTCATATGAAGAAAGAACATTACCCACAGGGTCAGGGAGAGCTGCCACGTCGCGTATTCCCTGCGCCATTTGTGCTATTCTTTCCTTTGAAAGTGTCAGGCGGTCTATCATAACGTCAGAGATTATCCCTCTTGAATTTTGAACGTCAATAGCGTTTGCGGCAAGAATTTCGTCGCAATCCTCCAAAAGGGCATCAGCCATCTTTAATAGGGCAGCGTTTTTCTGCTCTGTATCAAGGAGCATTGCCTGCGCCTTTGCACTGCGTGCATTTTCAAGAATTTGTGTTGTAGTCATTTTAATTTTTCCTTCCTATGAACCTTGTTCCTACCGCTTTGCCGTCAAGAATATCATAAAGAATGGCAGGTGATGAGCCGTTTGCGATAATCATATCTATGTCGCTCTGCAGACAGATTTGTGCGGCGTGAAGCTTTGTTGCCATTCCGCCTGTGCCAAGCTCTGACCCCTTACCTCCTGCAAGGGAAAGAATTTCGGGGGTGATTTCCCTGACCTCTTCTATAAGAACGGCGTTTTTATCTGTATGCGGATCTGCAGTATAAAGCCCGTCTATATCTGAAAGAAGAACAAGCAAATCTGCCTTGCAGCTTTGTGCAACGAGAGCGCTTAATGTATCGTTGTCGCCTACAGAAATTTCCTCTGTTGCGACGGTATCGTTTTCGTTAATAACGGGAAGCGCACCAAGCTCGATAAGCCTTTGTACCGTGTTGCGGAAGTTCTCGCCACGGCACGTATCCTCAATATCGGGTGCAGTAACAAGAAGCTGTGCAACAGTATGGTTGTATTCTGAAAAAAGCTTGTCATATGTATACATAAGCTCACACTGACCTACTGCTGCGGCAGCCTGCTTTGTAGGCATATCGGACGGTCTGGTTCCAAGAGAAAGCTTTCCTACGCCCATTCCTATTGCACCTGAAGAGACGAGGATAATTTCATTCCCTGCGTTTTTAAGGTCGCTTAAAACCTTGCAAAGCTCCTCCACGTGGCGAATATTAAGGTGTCCCGTACTGTGTGCCAGCGTTGAAGTACCTACCTTCACTGCAATACGCATTTATATCAATCCTTTCAAAGTAACTCGTGTAATATGGAATTCATTTGTTCAAGGGTAACAGCGGTATTGATTTTGTTTCTAAGCGATGCCGCACCGCTAAGTCCCTTTATATACCAGGAGGCGTGCTTTCGAGCCTCCCGTATGCCGATATATTCGCCTTTAAGGGAACATAAAAGCGTAATATGCTCCATTGCAAGGGAAATTTTCTCCTTTGGTGAAGGAATGGTTGTAACGTGACCATCTTTAAAAAGCTCATTTATCTGTGAGAAAATCCACGGATTTCCCTGCGCCCCTCTGCCAACCATAACTGCGGCGGCACCCGTCTCTATGAGCATATCACGTGCACTTTCCGCCGTGAAAATATCACCGTTTGCAATAACGGGGATGGAAACATTTTTGACAACCTCTGCAATAAGAGACCTATCAGCCGTTCCACTGTAAAACTGCTCCCTCGTCCTTGCGTGCACTGTTATTGCGGCAGCACCGCACCGCTGGGAAATGCGTGCAAGCTCCACTGCATTTATATTATCACTGTCCCAGCCACTGCGCATTTTTACGGTTACGGGTCGGGTCGCATTTTTGCAGACGGAGTCAATAATTTTTTCTGCGAGGTTTAAATCCTTCATCAGTGCACTGCCCTCACCGTTACCTGTGATTTTGGGGGCAGGACAACCCATATTTATATCTGTAAAAAGCCCGTGCTTTTCAGCCTCTTTAACAACACCTCCCATAACGTCAGCGTCGTTTCCAAAAAGCTGAACTGCCGTCGGCAAATCCTTTGTTTCTATAAGAGCATTTGTCTTTTTATCCTCAAAGGAAAGCGCCTTCGCACTTATCATTTCCGTATAGGAAAGACCTGCACCAAAGCGGTCACAGATTATGCGGAAAGCAAGGTCTGTAACCCCTGCCATAGGGGCAAGAAATACATTGTTTTTTAAGGTTACGTTTTCTATGTTCATTATACATCAAGCGACATATCGCCATATGAAATAAATTTATGTTTACGCATAAATTCAGAAACGCAAAGAGAAATTATAGCGGGAAGAACGAAATACATCGTTATATTATAAGTAAGAGCAGTTGCAAAGGGCACTTTGTCAATCATAGTGCGGAAGGACATAATCGGCCCTATAAGACCTGCCGTTCCCATACCCGAGCCTGTTGCGTTGCTTGTCATTTTAAATACCATTGTTGAAAGAGGCCCTAAAACTGCACTCGAAACAATAGCGGGTATCCAGATGAGCGGCTTTCTCACAATATTGGGAATTTGAAGCATACTTGTACCAAGTCCCTGCGCTAAAAGACCGCCCAGCTTATTTTCACGGTAGCTTGCTACTGCAAAGCCAATCATATTTGCACAACAGCCAACTGTTGCCGCACCTGCCGCAAGTCCGTCAAGACCAAGCACTATACCGATTGCAGCGGAGCTTATCGGCAGAGTAAGGAACATTCCCATAAGAACACTTACAACTATTCCCATAAGGAAGGGCTGCTGCTGTGTTCCCCAGTTTACGAGAGAGCCGAGGTATGTCATAAAGGATGAAATGGGAGGGCCTACAAAAATTCCTGCAACACTTCCCGCAATAATACTTACAAGAGGTGTTATAAGGATGTCCACCTTTGTTTTTCCGCTTACAAGGCGGCCTGCAAGAATACCTACATATGCTGCAATAAACGCACCGAGAGGCTCGCCGGGAGGGGTGATTGTAAATACTCCGTCGACAAGGACTGAGCCTGCAATGATTTTTCCTGCATATGCACCTATCATACCATTTGTAGCGGCACTTAAAACAACAAGGGGTGATTCCTTGAATTTATATGCAACACCGCATCCTATACCTGCGCCTGTAAGAAGTGATGCAAATTTACCTGCCGTAAATAGCAGATTTCCAAATGAGCCTCCTACAAAAAGAGTGCCGATCTGTGAAAGAATAGTACCTACAATAAGTGTTGCGAAAAGACCAAGTGCCATTCCGCTAAGACCGTCAATAAAGATGTGGTTAAGTACCGATTTAATGGTTTTCAAAATAATTACCCCCATATAAAGATATCTTTTGTTTCTACATATTATATATAAAATAAAGTCGTTATTCAAGCAAAAATAAGATAAAAGCAAAAAAAACTATTGAATTTTGATAAATTTATGCTACAATGTAAGTATAATTCACGTAAAAGAGGTGTAAACTAATGGCTTATATTATTAACGATGATTGCATCGGTTGCGGTGCATGTGCAGGCGAGTGCCCCTGTGAATGTATTTCAGAGGCAGATGGCAAGTACGTAATCGACGCAGACGCTTGCGTAGAGTGCGGTGCATGTGCAGGTGTTTGTCCTGTAGCTGCTCCCAATCCTGCTGAGTAATTAAAAAAACAAGTCAAAAGCCGCCAAAAGGGCGGCTTTTGCTTTGAAAGCGAGAAAGTTATGGTTTACGAATATGAAAAGGTTGAAGATTTAAACCTTAAAGGATATAAAGTAATTCAGGATAAAAGCGGTTTTTGTTTTGGGAGCGATGCAGTGCTGCTTTCAAGATTTGCAAAACCGAAAAAGGGTGCACGGGTGCTTGATTTATGCACGGGAACGGGTATTATTCCCGTCCTTTTGTGGGGGCTTAATGAGCTTTCGGGGATTGATGCGGTGGAAATTGTGCCTGAGGTTTCAGATATGGCACAGCGCACTATGGAGCTTAATAATCTTTCAGACAAAATCCGTGTGCAGTGCGCAGATTTAAAAGATGTACTTAAAATATACGGCAGGCGTTCCTTTGACGCAGTTACGTGCAATCCGCCGTATATGAACGCAGGCGGAGGAATAGTAAACCCAAAAGACCGCCTTGCGCTGGCACGTCACGAAATTGCGTGCAGTCTTGATGATGTGGTAAAAGCCGCAAAAGATGTATTAAAGCCCTGCGGAAAGCTTTTTATGGTGCACAGGGCAGACAGAATGTGCGACGTTATAACTACTATGCGCAAATATAAAATTGAGCCAAAGAGGATGCGGATTGTTTATCCGTCAGAAAGCAA
>JAFSBF010000163.1 GCA_017441965.1 Clostridia bacterium
CAAGCGACACCAATCAGTTCGGTGATTATAATTATTCGTTTGCAAAGCTTAAAAACTGCTACATAAACACAAAGAATATTATTAAATATAATAAGGAAGAAAAGGAGCTTCGTCCGATAACGCTTGACGAGCTTAAAACCTATGTCTCGCACGGCGATAATAACCATTACGCAGTACTCAGACAAAGCTACTTTAACATTAACAGCGTTTATATCTATGAGTAAGGGAGGGAACTTTGTGAAAAAATCGCTTTTGGCATTCTTTTTAGTATGCACAATGATACTGCCCCTTGTGCCTGCATATGCACAGGAGGACGGCGTACTTGTAAGTGAGGGGTTTAATGCTCTCACAACATCATCACGCGATAATTTCGGCACTGTTACCGTCAGCGGTACAGACGCCAAAATTGTAGAGGACAGATATTTTGACAAGGCTCTCCTTGTTAATGAAAATGATGGCTCGACAAAGGTAGTTTCGGCAAAGACGCCCATCAGTGAAATCGGTGATAATTTTATCTATTCAATGGAAATTAAAAGAAATAAGACGGATAACTACCTCACTGGTGTAATCGGTATGTCAAACGGCTCAAGCTATTACGGCGCCCTTACAATAGAGGATAACGTGCTTTATCTTGCAGACGGAAAAAAGGTCGGCGCAGTAAACGCAAACAGCTATACCAAAATAGATTTGGCATACAATGTGAAGAGAAAGACACTTTCTGTATATCTTAATGGCGTGCAGAAGGTGAAGGACTGGCTTTTCTACGATATGGGCGCCTCCTATACATCGGCGTACATATCCTCTCCGTCAAAGGGCGGAAGCTTCTATCTTGATAATTTCAAGGTTTACAGTGGAATAGAGCCACGCGATATTAAGGTGGATGCATACAAAAACAAAAGAGTTGACGATGTATATATCGACGAAGACCCTGCTGACTACACATATTTCCGCAGTGAATCGTGTGCGACACTTGCAAAGAAGTATTTTAATTACTCCGCAGTGCCCAAGACGGGTAAAATCACAGAGGAAAGACTCGATTACAAAAACCCAAATCGTGGTGAGGATATAATACTTCAAAAGGTCGATACAAACGACGTTTACATCGACATCAGTATTAAAAAGCATACACAGTGGGAAAGTGCAAAAACCTACAAGCATTTTTATATAGCTTCAAAGGTATGGATTGAAAACAGTGATATGAAGCTCAATCTGTGCACAATCCGTGACTACACACAGTCAGGTCAGCCGCTTTCATACCTGATTAAGACAAGCGGCTCTACACTTATTGCAGGTAATAAGCAGTATCCCAATATGCTGAAAATTCAGGATTGGACAGATGTTGAAACATATCTCAATCTCGAAACGGGAAATGCCGATATCTATATTGACGGAAAGCTAACGGTGAAAAACCTTTCCTTTAATAAGGGTACAAAGCTTTTAAGCCTTGTCAGAATGGGCTTCCAGGGCGGCGAAGGCGCAGGTATACTCAGGCTCAGAGATGTTGAGGTTACGGGACTTGTTAAAAAGCCCGTTGACGGTAAAATCGAAAGAACAAGTGTGTACGGCGATACGGCATCAATTGAAAACTACCTTGCTGATAAGGTAAGCTTCCATCATTTCTCCGAAATAATTTATAAGGACGGAAAGAAAACACCTCTTGCAAAAGAGAGTGTATATGAAAACGGACTTTATGTCAGTGCGGAGGATATAAAAACTGCATTTGGTGCAGATGTAAGCCTTAACGCAGATAAAATTTATGTTAATGGAAAAGAAACTGCACTTACCGATGTTAAATATGCATCGGATGGAACAACTTTGTTCCCGATTGAGGAAATTGCCAAAAACAATCTCAAGAAATACGTTCTTGATGACAACTACGGAATGGTAATTTTCTCCGATGTAGAAATGTTCTGGGATTTGGAGGCGGAGGTTCCGCACTTTATGCAGGATTATCAGAGCGGTCACTTTACAAAGATTTCGACTATTCAGCATATGAATGCATTTTTGACGTTTGAACGTCCGTCGGCAGATGAAATTAAGGAAGCGTTCAATAAGAAAACAAATAACGGCGAAATGCATCCCAGACTTATGGGTACAAAAGAGGATTTTGACCGTGTTAAGCTTCAGGCAGAATCTGATCCTGAACTTGCCGGTATTATAAATCAGCTCATTGCTCAGGCTGATGCAAAAATGCCCAACGCCCCCGTTACTTATTATTACAATGACTCATACAGAACTTTGAATACCGCGTTCCAGTTTACACGTCAGATGGAACAGTTTGGTCTTGCTTATCAGCTTACAGGGGATAAGAAGTATGTTGACCGTGCTTGGCTCGATATAAAGAGCGTGTGTTCTTTCCCTGACCTTAACGAAGCGCATGTTATCGACTGCGGAACATATCTTTCAGGTCTTGCTCTTGCATATGACTGGATGTATCACGCACTTACCGAGGAGCAGCGTGACATTATGGCAGAAGCTACTATGAGTATGGGTATCGAGGTTATGGACAGAGCGTTCTATATGGGACTTCCAAGTGCGGCGGTAGGCTCGCTTACTGTTGATACAATGCAGCAGACCTCATACTTTACAAAGTGGAGAAGTAACTACGTACCCTATACAGTTGTTGGTCTTATCAGCAGTGCACTCGCATTTGCAGAGCATAATCCCGATGTATGCTTTGACTTAATTGAAAAATCACTTCGTGCAACAGAGTACGCAATGTTTGGTTTGGTTCCCGACGGTGCGTGGATAGAGGGCGTTGACTACTGGGAGGTTACAGTTGGTAATATCTGCCGTTATATGTCCTATATGGAAACATCTCTCGGCACAAACTATAACCTCTGGAAAGCGCAGGGCTTCAGAACCTCGGCAAGGGCGAAGGCGGCGGAGGAGTCCTTCCACGGCAGTGTGGCACATTCCGACTCACAGCAGAATAACGGCTCCGTTTCATCATACGCATATCCGTGGTTTGCAAAGAATTTGGGACAAAACGACCTTGCGGCGCTCCGTCAGCTTTATCTGAAGGGTGTTTACGCACACTACGGTTTGGTAGCTCCTACCGTAACAGGTCTTGACATCCTCTACTATACAAAGGCTGATATGGAGGATGCAAAGAAATTCCCCAAGGTGCAGGTGTTCAGAGGACTTGAATCCTTCTCCGTTCGTGAAAATTACGGCGACCCGAAAACCTTCTTCTTCTTCTCGCAGGCAGGTCAGGCGTTCCACTATCACGGACATAATGACTGCGGCTCGTTCGCATTTGAAATGGACGATGTCCGTTGGGCAATGGATTTAGGTAAGGATAGCTACGATTTGCACAGCGGTGACAGATATTATCAGATTTACAGAAAACGTACAGAAGGTCATAATACACTGACTATAAATAACGGCGACTACTGGAATCAGAAGGAAACAGAATACTGCGCAGTTTCAGACTATGCAGAGGGTGAGGGCGGTGCATACGGCGTTTATGATATGACGAGCCTTTATCGTGATGTTAACAGTGTGAAGCGTGGCTTCTACATTGATGAAAACTACAGTGTACTTACCGTGCGTGATGAAATTGACGTTCAGGTGAACAGTGAAGTATGGTGGTTTATGCACACTATGGCGGATATCGAAATCCTTGATAAAAACACGGCGCTTCTCTCAATGGACGGAAAGAGCCTTACCGTGCAGATAGCCACAAACTGCCCCGAGTATGAGCTTAGCGCAATGGATGCAGTACCGCTTGACAGTGCACCTGCAATCAGCGTAAACGGAAAGACAAATGACCCCAATAACGGCATACGCAAAATTGCAATCCGTATGCAGGGTAAGGGTAAATGGGATTTAACCGTGCGTATGAGTACAAACGGCGGCGGTGAAGTTGATACAACGCCTATTGATAAATGGGTAGCACCAAAGGCATCCGATACAAAGAAGGTTGATTTTGGCTACAGTTTATATGTAGGAGGAAGAAAGGTTAACAATCCTTCAATCATTCCCGTACTGCGTGAAGACCAAATCCCCGAGTTTAGTGTTGTGCCCAATGACCCAAGCATTAAGGTTGTTGTAGAAAATGACCCCAAGGAGCTTGGACGTAAGGTTGCATTAAAGCTCATAACGGCAGATGGCTCCAAGACGCAGAATGTACGAATTACATATAGTGCATCATCTGAATCGGTGCTCGAATTTTTCGAGAGATTTAATCCCGTAGCGGCAACCGCATCAGAAGAGACTGAGGCAGCAAATGTTGCAATTAACCTTACCGACGGCGACCGCGGAACACGCTGGACAGGAAAGAGTGAGGAATGTTATGCAATCCTTGACTACGGAAAGCAGGTTACATTTGATGCGATTACAGCAGCCTTCTGGAAGGGTAATACACGTAAGTATTCGTTCGAGCTTTATGCGTCAAATGACGGTGTAACCTTTGAAAAGCTTGGTAAATTCACATCAAGCGGCAGCAGTGAGGATTATGAGCTTTACTGGCTTGAAAACGCAGTAAATGCACGCTACCTCAAGATTGTGAATATGGGTAACACCGCAAATAAATATTGTAATCCTACGGAAATCTTACTCCTTAAGTATAAGGGTGAGTGAGAAAAGGAGGACGAAATATGAAAAAGAAAATATTAGCTTTAATATGCATCCTTTCAATGCTTGCAACTATGGCGCCCGCAATGGGCGCTATGGCGGCGAGCGAAAAAGCCGTTATGTTTGAAAAGGACTTTTTGGTTAACGGAAGTCCGCTTGCGGATGATGGTGATACTACAGAGCAAAGAAATAATGTTGAACTCGATTCAGGATTATCATGTTCTGAATACAGTGGTTTTGCTTATGCAACACAAATAGGTACAGAAAGCGATCGTGGAAACAGCTTAAAACTTGGAATTACTGAGTCAGGCGGTAGTTTACCCAGCTTAAATATTCCTGTGGGAGATTTTCAGAAAACCGGCAAAGAAGGCAGTTTGACACTTGAGTTTGATTATTACATTAATGAAAAAACTGATTATAATAATTCCACATATAAAAATAAGAATAATGAAACTTTCAGATTGGCTTTTTACGGTGCAGGTAATAAAACGGCTGTGTATTGGGATCAATCACTTGTAAATAACTTTAGTTCAAAGCAAACCTTTGATTATGATACAGAAACGTGGTATAGGGGAAAACTGTTATTCGAATGGAAACCGAATACAACAACAGGGAAGTTTAATTATTACTTTACTTTCTCAAACGGTAACGATGTTATGACAAATCATGACATAAAAAATCAAACGAGCATAATTAGTCAAATAAGACTTTACGTCCCAAAAACAGTTGACGGAGAAAAGTGTATTGCCCTTGATAATATTACAATAAAGCAGGTAAAGGATGATCCCACAATTACAGGAGTTGAAGGTAGCGTTGCCTATAACACACAGAGCATTGGCATAAATTTAAGTGATTATGTTTATAATCTAACGGCAGAGGATGTTGAACTTCTTGATGAAGAAGGCAACCCTGTAGACATATCGACAGCAAGCTTTGATTCTTCTAATAAAAGAATTACGATAAATCTTGGAGAAGAGCTTAAACCATTATCAACGTACAAAGTGCTTTTAAAAACAACTACCGAGGTTGATATAGCAGGAAC
>JAFSBF010000164.1 GCA_017441965.1 Clostridia bacterium
AACTCAATATGCCTTAAACTTGTTAAATTTGTATTCTTTTTATTTGTCGTCCTTGAAAGGCGTCAGCCTATCTTCGTCCTCCGCACAAAAATTATATCAAATTTTCCTGCGTTTAAACCATATCGGGTTCGACCCTCCTATGCTTAAAGAAAATTATATTGGATAATATAATAGTGTGTCCTTTTTTTAGTTTTTGTGTTACAATATACTTTGATTTATTATGAGTATAGATTTAGTTTGAAGGGAGCAGCTATGCAGGAAAATATCAGAAACTTTTGTATAATTGCACATATAGACCACGGAAAGAGCACTCTGGCGGACAGGCTTTTAGAACTTACAGGCAGTATTGAAAGCCGTGAAATGTCAGAGCAGCTTCTTGATAATATGGAGCTTGAAAAAGAAAGAGGTATTACAATCAAGGCACGTGCCGTAAGGCTGAATTATAAAGCAAAGGACGGCAAGGATTATGTTCTTAACCTGATTGATACACCAGGACACGTTGACTTTAACTATGAGGTATCACGTTCCCTTGCTGCGTGTGAGGGGGCACTGTTGGTCGTGGATGCATCTCAGGGAATAGAGGCGCAGACACTTGCAAACACGTATCTTGCACTTGACCACAATCTTGAAATACTCCCCGTAATAAATAAGATTGACCTTCCAAGCGCGAGACCTGATGAAATTGTAAAGGAAATAGAAGACGTTATAGGTATTCCCGCCGAGGAAGCACCGAAAATCAGTGCAAAGAACGGTATAAATATTGAGGAAATCCCCGAATATATTGTAAAAAACATTCCTGCACCAAAGGGGGATGTAACACTTCCGCCACGTGCGCTTATATTTGACTCCTATTATGATTCATACAAAGGCGTTATTGTATATGTGCGTGTTATGGAGGGTGAGATAAAGCCCGGTATGCGCATCCGCTTTATGGCGACAGGCGGTGAATTTGACGTTGTTGAGACGGGATATCTTCATCCTAAATGTATGATGCCCGCATCTTCAATTAAGGCAGGCGAGGTTGGCTACATTGCGGCAAGCATCAAGACGGTGCGTGACACGCAGGTGGGCGATACGGTGACAGATGCACAAAACCCTGCGAAAGAGCCTCTTGCGGGCTACAGAACGGTTAACCCGATGGTTTATTGCGGTATTTATCCTGCTGATGGTGCAAAGTATGGTGACCTTCGTGATGCACTCGAAAAGCTGCAGCTTAACGATGCTTCGCTTTCTTTTGAGGCGGAGACGAGTGCGGCGCTCGGTTTTGGTTTCCGTTGCGGCTTTTTAGGACTTTTGCATATGGAAATTATTCAGGAGAGGTTAGAGCGTGAATTTAACCTTGACCTTGTTACAACTGCGCCAAGCGTTGTTTATAAAGTGCATAAGGTAACGGGGGAGGAAGTTTTCGTTTCAAATCCGACCAATCTTCCCGAACCTGCAGAAATTGATTATATGGAGGAGCCGTTTGTAAATGCACATATTTTTGTTCCTCAGGAATATGTAGGTGCAATTATGGAGCTTTGTCAGGACAGACGAGGGAATTATGTTGGTATGACATACCTTGATTCTGAACGTGCAGACCTTCATTATGAGCTTCCCTTAAACGAAATAATATATGATTTCTTCGATGCTATAAAGAGCCGCAGCCGTGGCTATGCATCGTTTGACTATGAAATGAGCGCATATGTAAAGAGTGACCTTGTAAAGCTCGACATTCTTCTTAACGGTGATGTTGTGGATGCACTGAGCTTTATTGTACATTCTACAAAGAGCTATACACGCGGCAGAAGAATTGCAGAAAAGCTCAAGGAAACCATTCCCCGTCAGCTTTTTGAGGTTCCCATTCAGGCGGCTATCGGCGGAAAAGTAATTGCAAGAGAAACTGTCAAGGCTATGCGTAAGGACGTCCTTGCAAAGTGCTACGGCGGTGACATAACAAGAAAGAAAAAGCTTCTTGAAAAACAGAAGGAAGGTAAGAAGAGAATGAGGCAGGTCGGCAGTGTAGAGCTTCCGCAGGAGGCATTTATGTCCGTTCTCAAGCTTGATTGATATGATTTATATACACATACCGTTTTGTGTCAGAAAGTGTCTGTATTGCGATTTTTATTCCGTTACCGATACAGAATTAAAGGATGCGTATACAGATGCAGTTATAAAAGAGATTGTTTCCTTAAAAGGACTTAAGACAGATACCGTCTATATCGGCGGTGGAACACCCACTGCATTAGGTGACAAGCTTCTTAAAATCGTTGATGCCGTTAATGAGAATTTTATTTTATCAAAAGGCTTTGAATTTACTGTTGAGGCTAATCCCGGTACAGTAAATAAAGCTTTGCTGAAAAATCTCTACTCTCTTGGTGTCAACAGAATAAGCCTCGGTGCACAAAGCTTTAATGACGACGAGCTAAAGGCACTTGGAAGAATTCACACGTCAAAAGAAATTTTTGAAAGCTGTGATATGATAAAAGATGCAGGGTTTAATAATTTCAGCCTTGATTTGATGCTTGCAGTGCCAAAGCAAACAATGGATAGCCTTTCATATACACTTGGGTGTATAGAAAAGATAAATCCGCCCCACGTATCGGCTTATTCGCTGATAGTTGAGGAAGGAACTCCGTTTTATGATATGGATTTAGATTTACCTGATGAAGAAACGGAACGGGAAATGTATTATTATGTGACCGAAAGGCTTAAAGCTAAAGGGCTTTACAGATATGAAATATCAAACTTTGCAAAGCACGGGTTTGAGAGCAGACACAACACAGGTTACTGGACAGATTGTGAGTATTGGGGCATCGGTGCAGGTGCACATTCCTATAATGGCGGTATGCGCTACCAAAATGCATCTGATATAGCTTGCTATATAAAAGGCGAAGGTCTCAGGGAGGACGTTATCCCTATTTCTGAAAAGGAAAGAAAACTGGAGCTTTTTATGCTTGGTCTTCGGATGACAAAGGGCGTTTTATATAACGGCGAATTTCCTGAAAGGGTAAATCCGCTGATAG
>JAFSBF010000165.1 GCA_017441965.1 Clostridia bacterium
GTTGTAAAAACTAACCTTGCAATGCTTGACGAGCTTAAAAAGCGTGGCGGTAAGGTTACGGGTATTAAAACGGGCTTTACGGGACTTGATGCTTCTACGGCAGGTCTGCAGAACAGTGACCTTATAATCCTTGCGGCACGTCCCGGTGTAGGTAAAACGAGCTTTGCGCTCAATATTGCACAAAATGCCGCAATCCGTGAAAGAGTTCCCGTTGCAATATTCTCGCTGGAAATGAGTAAGGAGCAGCTTGTAAACCGTGTAATTTCAAGTGAAGCACTTGTAGAATCGGGTAAGCTTCGAATAGGTGATATAGATGCGAGGGAAATGACGAAAATTGCGCACTCCCTCAAGGATATAATTACTGCCCCGATATATATTGACGATACACCCGGTATAACTGCTTCTGAAATCAGGGCAAAGTGCAGACGTCTTAAAATGGAAAAGGGGCTTGGTCTTGTCGTGATTGACTACCTGCAGCTTATGCAGGGCAGAGGAAAGGGCGAGAGCAGAACACAGGAAATCAGTGAAATGTCACGTTCTCTTAAAATTATGGCAAAAGAGCTTAATGTTCCCGTAATTACGCTTTCACAGCTTAACCGTGCATCTGAAAAGCTTGCAAGAAGACCGATGCTCAGCGACCTTAGAGAAAGCGGCTCAATTGAGCAGGATGCCGATATTGTTATTATGCTTTGCAGACCGCAGGAGGAAGGCGGAGAAGAAGAGAGTGCAGGAAATATTGTTGAATGTATTCTTGCAAAAAACCGTGCCGGTGAATGTGGAATAATCAATCTTGCATGGCGTGGCGAATTTACTAAGTTTATGAATCTTGACAGCAGAAATTAATTGCAGCTTTTGGTGTGTTTGGGTCAGCCTATATATTGTAGGGATGGGGCGTGCTCCATCCGGAATACAAAGACGGGGGGATACAGAGTGCTTGAAAGGGTACGAAAAACAATTGAAGAAAATGCCCTTTTAAAAACAGGCGACAGTGTTATATGTGCAGTGTCCGGCGGTGCAGATTCAGTATGCCTTCTACATACAATGCTTCGTCTGAAAAGTGATTATAACCTTACCATTTACGTTGCAAATGTAAATCATATGATACGTGGGGAAGAGTCTGATGAAGACAGTGAATTTGTACGTCTTATAGCAAGGGCGGCAGATGCAGAGTTTTTCTACAGAGAGTATGATGTTATAAAAATTGCACGTGAAAGAAAATTAGGCGAAGAAGAGTGCGGTCGGATTTTACGCTACGAGTTTTTTGAGGAGCTTTCCAAAAAACTTGGCGGTGCAAAAATTGCAACGGCACACAACTTAAATGATAATGCAGAAACCGTGCTTTTCAGGCTTGCACGTGGAACGGCGGCTCAGGGACTTGGCGGAATAATGTATAAGCGTGATAATATTATAAGACCGCTTCTTGATATTCCCCGTGAGGATATTGAAAAATATCTTCGTTCAAATTCTCTTACGTGGAGAGAGGACAGCACAAATAAAATCCCCGTATATGCACGAAATAAAATAAGGCTTAATATTATGCCGTTTCTTAATGAAATATCGCAGGGTGCAGAAAAGAAGATTGTTTCTGCTGCGCACTATATTGCAGAGGATAATGCGTTTATCGGTGCTTTAGCGCAGGAGATTATGAAAGAGTGTTTTATTAATGACCGCCTTTTAATAAAGCCGTTATCAGATAAACCGATGCCTATACTACGCAGGGTTTTCGCAGCTGTGCTTAAAGAATGGAAGGCATCAGAAGTAAATGCGGAGAAAATAGAACGTTTCGGCTCCTTTGCAGAGGGTGAAAACGGGCGGATTTTTGATATTAATTCAGAATTTTATGCACAAAAATCCTATGACGCAGTAGTCCTTTGTAAAAGAGGTGAAAGGACAGAATTTAACCTTATCCTTGACAAGGAAAATGCCGCAGTGGGTGAAGACTGGATTATAACGGCAGAGTATAAAGACTTTCCCGCAGTGAGAAACGGAAATAATACGGCAGTATTTGACGCTGACAAGCTAAAGCTTCCCCTTACCGTAAGATGCAGAAAAGAGGGGGATAGAATTTCCCTTAAAGGCTTTGGCGGTACTAAGAAGCTGAGTGATATCTTTACCGATGAAAAGATAGAGCGCCATCTTCGTGATACTATACCCATAGTGGAAAAAGACGGTGATATACTGTTTGTATGCGGTATAAGACAGTCGTCACTTTATGAGGCTAAAGAAAATACAAAAAATTATCTTATTATAAAATACGAAAGAAAAAGCTAAGAAAGGCAAGGGAGTAACTATGGATAACATCAACAGACCAATTGAAAAAGTTCTTATTTCAGAAGAACAGATAAAAAACCGTATAGATGAAATGGCAAAGGAAATTGACCGTGATTATAAAGGAAAAGAGCCTTTGATGCTTTCTGTATTAAGCGGAAGCTTTATGTTTGCATCAGACCTTATGCGTGCCGTATCAATTCCTGTCGGAATATCGTTTATTTTTGCCGCAAGCTACGGCAGCGGAACTGTTTCGAGCGGAAATGTTGATATTCATACAGGAAAAGGTTTTGATCCTGAAGGAAGGGATATAATAATAGTTGAGGATATTGTGGACTCAGGACGGACGCTTAGTAAAATTAAGGAATATCTTTTGGAGTGCGGCGCAAAAAGTGTGGAGCTTTGCACATTCCTTGATAAACCGTCTCGCAGAGTAGTTGACATAGATGTTAAATACACCGGATTTGAGGTTCCCGATGAATTTGTTGTCGGTTACGGTCTTGATTTTAATTATAAATACAGACAATATCCTTTTGTAGGTGTGCTTAAAAAAGAATATTATGAATAAAATGTAAAATACATTGATAGCTTTTTGAAATTTGTGCTATAATTAACGAATGATATTGAAAATGGTGTGTTTTCGGCATATTGAATACCTCTGTGCCCTCTAATTTTCCATTTTCAACTTTCAATTTTCAATTTATAAAGAGGGGGTTTTGTTTTGAAAAAGTCTTTTAAAAGCATAAGCTTTTATATAATCCTGCCGATTATCATTATAATTCTTATGATGATGTCACTGCAGCAGCCGGAGTCGGGTGTAAAGTCCTTTTCAGAGCTTGTAGCGGCAATTGAGCAGGAAAAGGTTACACACCTTGAAATAGGTGACAGTGTGACTGTTGCCGAAATTGACGGCAAAAACTATCAGGTTGAGGTAACGCAGGGAATACTTTTTACTGTTATTGGTGATGAGCTTGAAAAGCAGATTAAAGAGGGTAATATGACTGCGACAGTTCCTGCTCCTGAAGAGGTGTCGTGGTGGGTATCACTTATCCCGACGATATTGATGATACTTGTAATAGGTCTTTTCTGGTTCTCGTTTATGAAGCAGCAGACGGGCGGTCACGGAATTGGAAGCTTCGGTAAGAGCAAGGCGCGCTCTGCCGCAGACAGTAAAAATAAAGTGACATTTGAGGATGTTGCAGGTGCAGACGAGGAGAAGAAGGAGCTTGAGGAAGTTGTTGAATTCCTCAAAAATCCAAGGAAGTTTATTGATTTGGGTGCACGTATTCCCAAGGGTGTGCTTCTTGTAGGACCTCCCGGAACGGGTAAAACTCTCCTTGCAAAAGCAGTTGCGGGTGAGGCAGGTGTGCCGTTCTTCTCAATATCAGGTTCGGACTTTGTTGAGATGTTTGTAGGTGTCGGTGCGAGCCGTGTGCGTGACCTTTTTGAGCAGGCAAGAAAGAACCTTCCTGCAATTATATTTATAGACGAAATTGATGCAGTGGGACGTCAGCGTGGCGCAGGTCTTGGCGGCGGTCACGATGAACGTGAACAGACACTCAATCAGCTTTTAGTTGAAATGGACGGTTTTGGCACGAATGAAGGTATCATTATGATTGCCGCAACAAACCGCCCCGATATACTTGACCCCGCACTTTTAAGACCGGGCAGATTTGACCGTCAGGTGGTTGTTAATTATCCTGACCAGAAGGGCAGAGAGGCAATTTTAAAGGTACATTCAAAAAATAAACCCGTTGATGAAGAGGTTTCCCTCGAAACAGTTGCAAAAACAACGTACGGATTTACGGGTGCAGACCTTGAAAATCTTCTTAACGAGGCGGCAATTCTTTCTGCAAGAAGGGATAAAAAGACAATTACCGCCGATGAAATTGACGAGGCGATGCTCAAGGTTGTAATGGGTCCTGAAAAGGCTACCAAACAGCATAATGACGAAAACAAGCGTAAGACTGCCTATCACGAGGCAGGTCACGCTCTGGCGGCAAGGCTTCTTCCTACACAGGATACTGTTCATCAGGTTTCAATCGTTCCAAGAGGCAGAGCGGGTGGATTTACCCTCAGTTTGCCTGATACTGATAAGAGCTATATTTCAAAGAATGAAATGCTCGAAAGCATTATTATGATGCTTGCAGGACGTGCCGCAGAAAAGATAGTATTTAATGACATTAATACAGGTGCGTCAAGCGACCTTGACAAGGCTACCTCTACTGCAAGAAAAATGGTTATGCAGTACGGTATGAGTGATAAGCTCGGATATGTAACCTTTACAAATGAGGACCACGAGGTATTCTTGGGCAGAGATTTCTCTCAGGGCAGAAATTACAGCGAAAATGTTGCCGCAGTAATTGATGAGGAAATAAAGCGTATCATTGATGAATGTTATACAAAATGTGAAACTCTTCTTACCGAAAACCGCGATAAGCTTGATAATATTGCAAATGCACTCATAGAACACGAAAAGCTTGATGCGAAAGAGTTTGAAGAAGTATTTTCAAATGGAAAATTGACAATTGAAAATTGATAATTAAGGAAAAAACGCCTTGAAAGCTGTGACTTTCAAGGCGTTTTTACAGCAAATTTCCATTTTCCATATTCAACTTTCAATTAGTGTTTTTACAGCTCCTTTCTTTTTTAGTGTACTTGCAATTATGCCGCTTTTGCTTTCGGGAACTGTTACTGTAACACTTGCACACTCCGGGTATTCTTCATATGTCAGCACATCGAGCATGCTGCCCGATATTGCGCCGATAACACTTCCTGCAATAAGACCTGATAGCGGGGAAAGAACAAAGGAAAAACTGCTATATGGAAAAGAAAGCAAAATAAACGCAATAAGAACTCCCGCCGCGCCCCCAATAAAGGTGCTTTTAATACTGAAATCAAATGCCTGCGATTTTTCAGTGGAGCGGTTTGCAATAAGTATTTCATTGCAAAAAGGACAATTTTCAGAAAGGTCATAGGCTGCCGCACCTGCCGCCTGACTGCTTGTAAAATATGATGTAAGCTTTTTCATAGACTTTCTCCTTTAATTAATTTACACTATTTTTTGCAGTATTGTAAAAAATAATTACTTATTTTTGTTCTTTTATACAAAGCTTA
>JAFSBF010000166.1 GCA_017441965.1 Clostridia bacterium
AAAAAGTAACCATATAGTTACTTTTTGATAAAAATAAAAGAGGAGGATTATTATGTGGACAGAGGAAAAGCTCAATGAACTTTTAACAACACCCAGTGCTGCTCTTATCGAGGATATGAAGAAGATAAAGGGCGACATTATGATTTTGGGTGCAGGCGGCAAAATGGGACCGACGCTTTGTGTGCTTGCAAAAAATGCAGCTAAAAAAGCAGGTGTAGATAAGAGAATTATTGCCGTTTCAAGGGGCAGCGACGAAATTGCAACCAAGCTTATGAAGGATAACGGTATTGAAGTAATTGCAATGGACCTTCTGGATAAGGAAAAGCTTTATTCACTTCCCGAAGTTGAAAACGTAATTTATATGGCAGGTAAGAAATTCGGGACAAACGGCAACGAATGGCAGACATGGGCAATGAACTCCGTTCTACCCGCTTTTGTGGCAGATAAGTTCAAGAAGTCAAATATTGTTGTATTTTCTTCAGGAAATATTTATCCCATTGTTCCTGTTAACGGCGGCGGATGCTCTGAAAAGGACAGACCTCTTCCAAACGGTGAATATGCAATGAGCTGTCTTGCACGTGAGCGTTCCTTTGAATATGCGGCACAGACATTCGGTACAAAGGTATTTATTTACAGACTTAATTTTGCAGTGGATTTAAGATATGGTGTGCTCTTTGATGTAGCAAATAAGATAATGAAGGGTGAGCCTATCAGCCTTTCAACACCTTGCTTCAACTTCATCTGGCAGGGAAGCGCAAATGAAATTGCACTTCGAGGACTTTTGCACGCAACTGCTCCTGCTTGTGTTATGAATGTAACGGGACCTGAAACAGTTTCGATTAAAAAAGCGGCAATTGAGCTTGGTCAGTATTTAGGAAAAGAGCCTGTTTTTGAAGGGGAAGAGGGAGATGACGCATATCTTAATGATGCTTCACTCGCAATGGAAACCTTCGGTTATCCGTCAGTAAGCGCAAAGACGCTTACAAGGTGGCAGGCAGAGTATATTTTAGACGGCGGAAGAACACTTGACAAGCCTACTCATTTTGAAGAACGTAAAGGTAAGTATTAATAGGAGGAAGAATGATGAACAGACACGAAATAGCTCTTGAAAAACTTAAAAAGGGAACTGTAATTCCTGCAACGCCTCTTGCACTTGATGAAAACAGAAAATTAAGTGAAAAAGGTCTTCGTCTTTTGATGAATTATTACTTAAACTGCGGCGTTGGAGGTATTGCAACGGCTGTACATACAACACAGTTTGAAATCAGAAAGCCCGAAATTGCCCTTTTTGAGCCTGTGCTTAAAATTGTTTCAGAGGAAATTGATAAATTTGAAAAGAAAAATGACACTGTTATTGTAAAGGTTGCAGGCGTTTGCGGTCCGATAGAGCAGGCGGTTAAAGAGGCAGAGCTTGCTAAAAAATACGGTTATGATGCAGTGCTTTTAAGCCCGGGCGGACTTAATGATATGAGTGAAGAATACCTTATCGAGCGTACACAGAAGGTTGCTGCCATTATGCCCGTTATAGGCTTTTATCTGCAGACAGCCGTTGGGGGCAGAGTATTCTCCTACAATTACTGGGAAAAAGTTTGTGCAACGAAGAATGTTGTTGCGATAAAATGTGCATCATTCCACAGGTATACAACATTTGATGTTGTAAGGGCAGCCGCAATGTCTGAAAGAAGTGACGAAATCACTCTTTATACGGGAAATGATGATAATATTGTTATTGACCTTTTGACAAACTACAGCTTTACAAAGGACGGAAAAACCGTTAAAAAAGGCTTTGAAGGCGGTCTTTTGGGTCACTGGTCAGTATGGACAAGAAAAGCAGTTGAAATCTTTGATAAGATTAAGGCAGAAAAGAATAATGAAAAGGTTTCATCGGAGCTTCTTACCCTTGCGGCAGAGGTTACTGATACAAACAGTGCATTCTTTGATACGGCAAACGGCTTTGCAGGATGTATTGCAGGACTTCATGAGGTGTTAAGACGTCAGGGGCTTATGGAAAACATTTATTGCCTTAATCCTCAGGAAACTATGTCAGAGGGTCAGGTAGAAGAAATAAACAGAATTTATGCAGCATATCCGCATCTTAACGATGATAAATTTATTGCAGACAATATAGAAGAGTGGAAAAAAAGTGCAGGATGCTAATAAAAGAAGCGTGCCGCTTCACCCGTTTCGCGTCCCAACTAAATTTAAATACGACAAATGTTGCTCGCGATAAAATTAATATAGTAAAAAACTGTGTCGATAAAATTATCGGCACAGTTTTTTATGGGCAAAGAGAAAATAGTGCAGTACGGACAAACTGAACCTGAAAGGGTTACCCGAAGGCGTACGTGGGTACGCCGGGAGGTGAAGTTTGTTCGTAGCATAAAGCATTTTATCATAGCCCATCAATAGTTTTCTTTTCTTACTTCAAAGTATGCCTGCGGATGCTTACAAACGGGGCAAAGCTCAGGAGCTTTCTTACCGATTACAAGGTGACCGCAGTTGCGGCATTCCCACATAGTTTCTTCGCTCTTTGCAAATACTGCCTGCATTTCAACATTGGAAAGAAGCTTGCGGTAACGTTCTTCGTGTGCTTTTTCAATTTGTGCAACCATACGGAACTGTGCTGCAAGCTCTTTAAAGCCTTCTTCCTCTGCTTCGTCTGCAAAGGTTTTGTACATATCGGTCCACTCGTAGTTTTCGCCCTCTGCTGCTGCAAGAAGGTTTTCAGGAGTACTGCCAAGAAGCTCGAGAGCCTTGAACCAAAGCTTTGCGTGCTCCTTTTCGTTGTTTGCAGTTTCTTCAAAAATTGCGGCAATTTGCTGATATCCCTCTTTCTTTGCAACTGATGCAAAGTAGGTATACTTGTTTCTTGCCTGTGATTCGCCTGCAAAAGCTGCAAGTAGGTTTTTTTCGGTTTTTGTTCCTTCAAATTTCATTTTAATACACCTCTCTGTTTAGTATTTTATAAATATTGAAATTTATTCAATTTCACATATTTCTTTTATTGCTTCCCAGATGTCATCTGCGCCAAGTCCCGTTTCGGCACTAAAGGGCATCATAATGTCATCGTCGGTAAGCTCCAGTGTGTAATAAATATCGTCAAGATGGTTATTAAGCTTTGTTTTTGCGATTTTATCACACTTTGTAGCGATGACAAAGGCAAAGCCGTGACGTTCCCTTATATAATTAAGCATTGTTAAATCATCGCTTGTGGGTTTGTGACGTGCATCGACTAAAAGGGCTGTACATATAAGCTCTTCACGGGTGTTAAGATAGGTTTCTATCATATTTCCCCATTTTTTCTTCTCGTCCTTGCTTACCTTTGCATAGCCATAGCCGGGCAGGTCAACAAAATTAATTGTATCGTCAATGTTGTAAAAATTTATTGTTGCCGTTTTACCGGGTTTTGAGCTTGTGCGTGCAAGTGATTTACGGTTAAGCATCTTATTTATAAAGGAGCTTTTTCCTACATTACTGCGCCCTGCAAATGCAATATCGGGAAAACTTGTATCAGGATACTGCTTTGGAGAAACTGCAGATATAGTAAGCTCAACCTTATGAATATTCATAGTATGCAGTCCTTTCTTTTGAATATTCAGGTGCGGGGGAGACAGCGCTCTTTTTTTCGGGTTTAGTGCCAAGTAATGCTATCCCGAGCACCTCTCTTGCTGTTTTGCAGGGGTAAAAGCTTATTTCCTTTGCAATGTTTTTGGGA
Organism: Clostridia bacterium; assembly: GCA_017441965.1. Classification (GTDB taxonomy): domain Bacteria; phylum Bacillota; class Clostridia; order UMGS1883; family UMGS1883; genus UMGS1883. The sequence continues at coordinate 3,716 of JAFSBF010000166.1, forward strand.
ATATCTTCAATATCCTTAACATTAGCGACAGGAATAATAATATTTTTAATATTACATCTGTATGCCCCTAAAACCTTTTCACGAAGACCACCTATTGGAAGCACTCTTCCTGAAAGTGAGATTTCACCCGTCATAGCAACATCACTTCTGACAGGAGTTTTTGAAAGCGCACTTGCAATAGCCGTTGCAACCGTTATTCCCGCACTCGGTCCGTCCTTTGGGATAGCACCCTCGGGGAAGTGAATATGGACATCCTTTGTTTTGTAAAATTCTTTTTCTATACCAAGCTCGTCTGAAATGCTCCTTACAAAGGTCATTGCCGCCTGAACGGATTCCTTCATAACATCACCGAGCTTACCTGTAATCTGCACCTTGCCGCTGCCGTCAAGCGATACGGCTTCACACTGCAATACTTCTCCGCCCGTCTGTGTCCAGGCAAGACCGTTTACAATGCCGATTTCAGGCTTTGTTGAAACCAAATCCTCCGTGCATTTTTTTGTGCCGAGGTATTCTGTAATGTTTTTTTCAGTAATGGAAAGCTTTTCACTCCCGTTTGAGAGAGCTACTACGCATTTTCTGCAGAGCTTTTGTATTTCCTGCTCAAGCTTTCTTACGCCTGCCTCTCTTGTGTATGAAAGAATAATTTCTTTGATAGCTTTATCTGATATTTTTAAAAGCTTTGATGTAAGGGCGTGCTTTTCAAGCTGTTTTGGAATAAGATGCTTTTTTGCAATGTTAAATTTTTCGTCTGCACTGTAGCTTGACAGTTCCAGAATTTCCAGTCTGTCAAGAAGCGGTGTCGGAATAGTTGATGTATCATTTGCAGTTGCTATAAAAAGCACCTTGGAAAGGTCAACTCCCATTTCGAGGAAATTGTCACGAAATGCTTTGTTTTGCTCGCCATCAAGGATTTCAAGCAGTGCAGAGGCAGGATCGCCTTTATAGTCTGCACCGATTTTATCTATTTCATCAAGCAGTATCAGCGGATTTGAGGATTTTGCCTGCCTGAGTGCATTTACAATTCTTCCCGGCATTGCACCGACATAAGTTTTTCTGTGTCCGCGAAGCTCTGCCTCGTCCTTCATTCCGCCAAGACTTATACGTACATAGTTTCTTCCTGTTGCCTCGGCAATCGATTTTGCTATTGATGTTTTACCTACGCCCGGCGCACCTAAAAGGCAAAGAATACTGCCTGACGGAGATTTTGTGCGGTTTATTACGGCAAGCTGCTCTATAACACGTTCCTTGACCTTTTCCATACCATAATGGTCACGGTCAAGAATTTTCTGTGCATATATAAGGTCACCGCATTCCGCTGTATAAGTTTCCCACGGTAATTCACAAATAAGCTCCAGATAATGACGGGTAATATTGCTTTCAGGGGAAGTCGGCTGCATTTTTTCGAGGTTTCTAAGCTCACGAAGAGCTTTTTCATAAACCTCATTGGGAAGCGGCTTGCTTTCAATAAGATTACGCAGCTCCTCGATTTCATCAAAACTGTCCTCGCCAAGCTCGCTGCGGATTGCCTTCATCTGCTCCCGAAGGTAATACTCGTGATTATGTTCATCCATCTGCTGCTTTACCTTGGAGGCTATAATGCTTTCTACATCAAGGATTTTAAACTCTTTAGTCATTGTGTCGATAAGCTTTAAAAGTCTTTTTTTGACACTGACGGTTTCAAGCAAAATCTGTCTGTCATCATTTGAACGAATAAGATTGCTTGCAATAATATCACAAAATTCAGACGGCTGACCTTCGGGAAGATTTTTTAAAAAACTTTCAGAGGCAAGCTTTGGATTAAGCTCGATATAATCGTTTATAAGAAGGTGTATCTGGTTTGCAAAGGCCGAATATTCCTCAACAGACAAGGTGCGCAGGGAGGAGGGCTTATAAGTAATTTCACCCTCGTAAAGAGCGTCGGAATAAAATTTTGAAGTAAGCTTTCCTCGTTCAACACCCTCGACAAGTATCCTCAGTGCTCCGTCAGGCAGCTTTAAAAGCTGCTTTATTTTTGCGATTATTCCAAAATGTGCAATATCGTTTTCCTGTGGCTCTTCAACGGTTTCATCCTTTTGTGCGGCAAGAAATATAAGTCCGTCTGAAATAAGTGCTTTTTCAACGGCTGCCTTGCTTTTCGGGCGTGCCACATCAAAATGAAAAACTGTTTTCGGAAATATTATAAATCCCCGTATCGGGATAATCGGTAATAGTTCTTTTTTTACTGCCATAAAATTACGTCCTTATTCAATAGTGGAAATGTATTTTTGATAATTCTGTGTGTAGGAAATCTTTGTGCTTTCAAGAAGTGCATCAATTTTTTCTCTGTAACTGCTGCTTGCGGCAATCTGTGTAAAGTTTGCCTTGTTTTCATCAATCCACTCAGAAGAGAGCGGGTATCTGTAAATAATATGATAGCCGTACGCTGATTTTACAGGTGTTTTTGTATAGGAGTTTTTATTAAGTGAAAATGCCGCATCCTCAAATTCCTTTACCATTTCACCCTTTGTAAAGGTATATCCGTCTTCGCCCTGACCGGGGTCTGTGCTGTATTCTTTAACAAGACTGTCAAAGGATGCGCCTTTGCCAAGCTTTGAAATAATGCTTTTTGCAGTGGCTTCATCCTCAACAAGAATATGCTTTACTTTTGCATATTCCTTATCCACAGCCTTTAAAAGCTCGCTTTCGGTATATGTTTTTGAAAGGTATTCGCCTATTAGTTTTTCAGAGTAGAGATTGTAAACTGTATATACGCTCATATACTCTTTTAAATCGTTTTCTGAGATTGAGTGCACTGTAAGAAATTCATTAAATTTACCATCATTTTCAAACTGCGCTTTAAACTGCTCCCACTGATTGCTCTGGGCACTTTTTACTGCCTCGTCATTTGTAAAGCCTTCCTTTTGTGCGGCATTATAAACAGAATAGAGTGTGTGATATGTATCTGTAATATCCTCTGTAAGCACCTGTGCCGCCTTTTGCGAGCCTATTGTCATAGTCTGAAGTGTAGCATCGGGGGAATAATTATCGCACTGATAAGGGAAATAAACATCATTTACGGCAGTAGCAATATAAAGATTAAAGAAAGATCCCTTTACACCGCTTTTACCTACATTCATAAGTGTTAAATCTGAAAACTTATTAAGTATTTTATTGTTTACACTGTATGCTTTCTCAGGCTCTGTTTCAGGTGCTTCCTCTTTTTCGGGCATTTCACCTATATAAACACTGTTTGTTTCTCCGTCCCAGAAAACCTCCTGACCAAGTGCATTTGCAAGGGCACGCACGGGAAGGTATGTAGTGCCGTCAGCAATAAAAGGCTCCACAATATTTCCGTTTACATCAGTGGGCGTTATTTCTTCGCCGTTAACAATTATTTTAATGTTGTTATATACTGCGGTAATCGTTTTTTCTATGCTCTGCGCAAAGGCTGCAGATGAGCATAATAAAACGGCAGTTATAAGACCTGCAGCATAGCCTGTAAGCTTATCTTTGTTAAACATATGTATCCCTCTTTTTCAAAAAGTATATTTTAGTCTATAATACCACATTCAAAATAAAAATGCAAACAGTAATTAATATATTATCTGATGAAAATGTACGATTGTCAACGATGGGTGACACTTTTCTCAAAAAATAAAAGGTTCACCCCAAACTATCCTTGTCAAGGTGGAACGGCAAACGCCGTCTTACCTTGACAACAAGCCTTTTGATATAATATTTATAGAGCGTTAAGCAAGCCTTTGCTTAACTGCGTAATCACCTTACATCACAACTAAATATTTTTCTAACATTTCATTTGGTGTGAGAAACCCTAAACATATCTTAGGGATATTATTTGATTTAACATTGTACCTTGCAAGCTGCTTTCTGCCATCAGCAAGATTATACATTTTCATTTTCCTTTTTATTTGTCACCCATCAATTGTATCACAACAATATATGGATTTTCGCAGAGAACCGTCAGTTCTTGAGAAAGGACTTGACTGCCTTTCGGAAGAGGCGTATACTTATCTTAAAAACTCAGATGCAATAATGCCACTTCCCATAAAAAGACTTGAAAAAATGAACGGTAAAGCGATAAACCTTTACAGAAATAACGGAATTGATTTGTATAACGAGCCACTCCGCGTTGCGGTTTGTGCGCAGCATAACAACGGTGGAATAGCCGTAAACTCAAACTGGGAAACAAATATAAAGGGGCTTTATGTTGCGGGCGAGGCGGCAGGAACATTTGGTGTATACCGCCCGGGCGGCTCGGCACTTAATTCAACACAGGTCGGTTCAATGCGTGCAGCAGAGGCAATCGCACTGTCAAATATAAATAGCAGCAGCGATGGCGTTTGTGCACAAGAGGATTTGATAAAATGCGGCAGAGATGTCATTGACTTTATCCTCAATGCACCAAAGGGAGAGCGCTATAACAAGGAAATAGGAGAAATACGTGAGAAATTCTGCGAAAGAATGAGCAGTGTTGCATCTCATATCAGAATACCTTCAGAAATGAAAAAAATGTATGATGATGTAATGGCGGAATATGAAAATATTACAGAGAAGTATAAAAACGAGGATATTTGCAATGCCCTGCAGATATTCAGACTTCGTGATATGCTCCTTACGCAGGCGGCAGTGCTTTCGGCAATGCTTGAAACTGCTGAAAAAGTCGGTACACGCGGCGGTTCTATGGTGCATAAAACCAAGCTTTCAGGGGAGGATATTTTTAATATCGCAAAAGAAGAAAATAACATCTGTGATGATAAAGTAATCATAACAACGATGGAGAAAGGTTTTATGAAAAACTGCATCAGAGACATTCGTCCCATTCCTACTGTTGATTTGTGGTTTGAAAATGTCTGGAACGAATACAATGCAAGATGGAATATCGGCTGAATATAACTATATCATGGTTATGGTCTGGGGGTGCGTTGCCCTAAAGGTGATAAAAAATATATTGACTTTGG
>JAFSBF010000021.1 GCA_017441965.1 Clostridia bacterium
CGGTAGGAAAGGGAGCGGTCTGGGGCTTTATATTTGCAAAACACTGATGCGTAAAATGGATGGTGAAATTTTTACTGGGATGAAGGAAGATGTTTTTTGTGTGACCATAGTAATTAGAAAAGCATAATGGTATGAAACTTCAGAGTTATATGTAATGACTCTGAAGTTTTTGCATTTAATGATTATTTAATAATTTGTTTTGTAGAATGAATTCAGAAGCAAGAGAAAGGAGTTAAAAATGTATCTAAACATATTAAAAAAAGACTTAAAACGAAAAAAGGCAATGAATATTATTCTTCTATTATTTATTATTCTTGCTACTATGTTTGTGGCATCAAGTGTAAACAACATTATCAATGTTACCACAGCACTGGACAGTTATTTTGAAATGGCGAATGCGCCTGATTATCTTGTGGCTACCATGAATAAAAATCTAGTCATTGACATTGATGAAACGGTGAGCTCAGCAGGTGCAGTGGATAGCTATGAGGCGGAGAACATATTGTTTTTATCGTCCAATAATTTTATCTATGAGGACGAAAACATCATTACCCCGGGCGGTACGCATCTGGTTCACAGCGATATTTGTATGAATTATTTTCTTTCCGATGGAAGTATTCTTGAAACGGTAGAGCCGGGTGAGTTTTATATGACAGAAGCTAAGGCTGACGCTCTTGAGGTTGATGTGGGCGATAAACTTATCATAGAATTAAACGGTGTGAAACGTGAATTTGTTCTTGCAGGTAAAATAAAGGACGCACTTTTCGGCCCAAATCAGTTGTCTTTTACCCGTTATATCATAAGCGAGGAGGATTCCTCCGTATTTCTTTCCGCAGAAAATACGGAGGAATATTACGGTGGTACTCTTGTCTACATATATTCTACCAATATTAAAACGGCTCTGACGCAGATAAAACCGCTTGTAAATAACAGTATTCTTACAATGGACAGAGCCTTTATGAAATTCTTCTATATTTTTGATATGATTGTGGTAGGTATTCTTCTGGTGGTAAGCATTATCCTTATTATAATAGCATTTGTAGTTTTACGTTTTACCATTTCCTTTACACTTTCCGGGGAATTTCGTGAAATCGGCGTCATGAAGGCGATTGGTATCAGTAATTTCAAAATCCGAGGCTTATACCTTGTAAAGTATATGGGGCTTTCTGTAATCGGTGCGGCTATCGGTCTTGCCCTTAGTTTCCCTTTTGGTGAAATGCTTATGAGCGTTTCCTCGCAGACAATTATTATCGGAAATCAGAGTCCAATTTTGGTAAACATTCTCTGTGCTGTTCTTGTTATCGCAGTCATTTTACTGTTCTGCTATGGCTGTACAGGCAAGGTTAAGAAAATGTCTCCTATTGATGCAATTCGAAATGGTCAGACGGGGGAACGCTTCCGTAAAAAGAGCCTTATGAGTTTAGGAAAATCAAAGCTTCCTGCGACACCTTTCCTTGCACTGAATGACATTGTTAGCAGTCCTAAGCGTTACGGTATTATAAGCCTCACATTTTTCCTTTGTCTGTCCATTATGCTTATACTTTCGGCAACTGTTTCCACTATGAATAGTGGCAGTCTTTCTACAACATTCGGATGGGCAGATTGTGACATATATCTTGACAGTAAAATAATTATGGAATGTATGATGGAAGACGGGCGTGAAAAGCTTGAAAAGCACCTTGACGATATGGAGCAAACACTTGAAGAAAATGGTATTCCTGCAAAATGCTATCAGGAAATAATGTTCAATCTGCCCGTATCTTTCGGGGAAAATGAGAGCAATATCAGTATCTATCAGGGCACAGGAACGACAATGGATATGTACGAATATACAGCAGGAACAGCACCAAAAAATACCGATGAAATTGCAATTACACGAATTGCTGCGGATAAGCTGAACGCAAATATTGGTGATACCATTACGATTAAAACCATTGACGGAGATAAGGAATATATCATTTCGGCATTTTTCCAAAGTATGAATATGCAGGGTATGGGTATCAGACTTCATAGCGATGAGTACATAAATTACGTTCAGGCACAGGGCGGTCTCAATACGCAGATTATGTTTACGGATAACCCTGACAGTAAGGAAATGGAAGGGCGAATAGAAGAACTGCAGAGGATTTTCCCTGATTATGAAAATATTGAAACCTGCGCGGAAACAGTAAAGGATATGTTAGGTGTTGCGGATACTCTTGCGGCAGTAAAATCCCTTATCGTTATCCTTACAATCGTCATAGCAGCACTTATAACCGTGCTTATGGAGCGTTCCTTTATCGCAAAGGAGCAGGGAGAAATTGCACTCATGAAAGCTGTAGGCACACGAAACGGAAAAATCTATGCATACCACGCTTTGAGATTTTTATTTGTGGGAATGATTGCAGTGCTTATGGGTGAGATTTTCGCAATGCCTCTTACTCATCTGTGCATTGACCCGATATTTAAAATGATGGGTATGGAACTTGCAGTCGATTACAGTATCAATCCGGTAGAAATGTTCCTTACATTCCCTGTTATAATTCTTGCAACAACAACGTTAAGTGCATTCTTTACTGCACTTTACACAAGAAAGATCAAGTCCTCTGACACTGCTAACATGGAATAAGAAAGGAAACTATTATGAATATTTTAGAAGTAAAAGACCTCTGTAAAACATATATCGTAAACAGACGTCAGAATAATGTTTTAAAAAATGTAAACTTTACCGTTTCTGAAGGTGAAATGGTAGCCATTATGGGTCCCTCAGGCTCGGGTAAATCCACTCTTTTATACGCCGTTTCGGGCATGGATTCCATTACCGCAGGTGAAGTGAAATTTTGTGGAAAGAACATTGCCAAAATGGGTGAAAAGGAGCTTGCAGACTTACGTCTTGATGAAATGGGATTTATCTTTCAGCAGATGTATATGTTGAAAAACCTGACTATTTTAGACAATATTATTCTTCCGGCGGTACAATCGAAAAAGAATACGGAAACACGTAAGGAAACGGCCTTACGTGGACAGGAATTAATGCGTAAGTTAGGTATTATTGACATTGCCGATAACGACATCAATGAAGTTTCAGGGGGACAGCTTCAGAGAGCCTGTATCTGTAGAAGTATGATTAATAAGCCTAAGGTTTTATTTGCGGATGAACCGACCGGAGCTTTGAACAGAACTTCATCCAATGAGGTAATGGAGGAACTTGTTAAGTTAAATGAAGAAGGAACAACCATTATGATGGTAACTCACGATGCAAAGGTAGCTGCAAAATGTTCCAGAGTGTTGTATATTGTAGATGGTAACATTAAGGGCGAGTATATAAGCCCGAAAGACGCAGAAATAAAAGAAAAAGATAGAGAGAGATTATTAAATAACTGGTTAATGGAACTGGGATGGTAAG
>JAFSBF010000167.1 GCA_017441965.1 Clostridia bacterium
AAAAGAGGCGGTCACCGACCGCCTCCCATTAAAGAATTTGCATTGCTATATTTACGTATATCATCAGCGATACTGCATCAATTATTGTTGTAATAAACGGACTTGCCATAACGGCAGGGTCAAAGCCGATTTTACTTGCAACCATAGGAAGTACGCAGCCAACAATTTTTGCAACTGTAACCGTAACTAAAAGGGTTATGCAGATTACTGCCGCAACACTCGCCTCTGCCCCAACCAAAATGGAAAGCACAAAGAAATTAATAAATGCAAGCGTCACTCCACACAAAATTGCAACACGCATTTCCTTCCAAATTACACGCAGTACATCCCGAAACTCTATTTCACCGATGGAAAGGCCACGGATTACCGTAACTGATGCCTGACTTCCGCAGTTACCGCCCGTTGCCATAAGCATTGGAATACTTGCCACCAAAAGCGAATTGGTGAGTGCATTTTCGTATCTCGTAATAATTCCGCCCGTAAATGTCGCTGAAAACATAAGAAGCAAAAGCCACGGAATACGGCTGAGGTACATCCTGAAAACTGCCGTTTTAAGGTATGGTTTATCAAGAGGCGTAATAGCTGCCATCTTTTCAATATCCTCTGTCGTTTCCTCCTGCAATACGTCCATTACGTCATCGACGGTTACAATACCTACAAGACGGTTTTCAACGTCTACAACGGGCATCGCAGAAAGGTCGTATTTTGTAAAGTTGTGCGCAACCTCTTCACGGTCTTCCGTGGTAAGGGCACTTATGACATCCTCTGTCATAATTTCCTCCATCGTGGCATTTTCGTCTGCCAGAAGAAGCGCACGCACCGTTACGATACCAAGCAGCTTTCTATTGTCACTCGTTACATAACAGGTGTTGATTGTTTCCTTATCAATACCTGTTCTGCGGATGCGCTTGATTGCATCCTCTACCGTCATACCAGGACGCAGAGAAACATATTCAGTTGTCATAATGCTTCCTGCACTGTCCTCGGGATACTTTAGTATCTCGTTAATCATTTTTCTTTTTTCAGGGTCTGCCTGCCTGAGTATTCTGCGCACTACGTTTGCGGGCATTTCCTCCACAATATCAACGGCATCATCGACATAAAGCTCATCCACGACCTCTTTAAGCTCACTGTCGCTAAAGCTCGTTATAAGGATTTCCTGCTGGTCCTCCCCCATTTCTACAAAGGTATCCGCTGCAAGCTCCTTCGGAAGAAGCCTGAAAAGGAGCGGTACAACCTCCGCTCTGCACTCTTCAAGCATTGCGGCAATATCCGCCGCATGCATTGTTTCCAGCACGTCACGCGCTGCAGTATACTTTTTCCCCTCAACGAGCAGTGCAAGTGTTTCTCCGAGGGCATTTGACATATTTTCTGCCATAAAATCTCCTCACTTCCTGAAATTCAAACGGAAGCAAGCAAAGCCAAAACGGGCAGACTAATTTCTGCAAAAAATGAACGCAGAAATACCCTGCCCCCACGTTCGGGCAATACCTGCACTGTTATTTCCTCCTGCGTCCATCTTTTTCACCTCACAATAATAGTTTATATTTATATAATACCGCTTAAAACAGTATTTTGTCAAGACTTAAAAAGTTTGCGCATTTTTTCCTCTATATTTTTTCTGCGCATCTGTGTTTCCTGTACGTCAATAATATATTCACCATTTTCAAATATTACTGCATCGCCCTCGCACGCACCCTCTAAAAGTTCTCTCTTTACATCAACTGTTCCGCCGTCTTCTTTTTCAAGAACGGCAAAATCGCCCTCAAAGCGGTCAATAATATATTTTTCCATATTTACACCTACTTCGTATGCTGACTGAAGGTCTCGCTGAATATATGGCTGCCGTCATTTTTATCCGTATCGGTATGATAATAAAGATATTCGTGCTTTTGGGGCTGCATTGCAGCCTTTATTGAGGCAATTCCGGGGCTGCAGATTGCACCTATGGGAAGTCCTGTATTTTTATAAGTGTTATATGGGGACTCTACCTCCAAATCCTTATACAAAACACGCTCAACATCATAAAGACCGTTTGAAATTGCATATACAACACTCGCATCAATCTGCAGGCGCATATCAATATCAAGTCTGTTCTGAATAACTCCTGAAATAGTCGTGCGCTCCCTATCAACCTTTGCCTCACGCTCGATAAGGGAGGCACGGATAACAGCCTCGTTCATATCCATTCCCTTTGGAAGCATATCCTTAACCTTAGCGTACTGTTTTTCAAATTCACCAAGCAGAGTATCTATAATCTTATGTGCATCGGCATCCATGGAAAACATATACGTATTAGGGAAAAGATAACCCTGCAGCTTATATTCTACTCCCTTATTGTCAGGAATATTCTTTATAAACGCATACTCAAACTTTCCCTTTTTAAGTTCCCGAAGAAAGTCATCTGCCTCTGCAAGCCCTGATTCTTCACAGCGCTTTGCAATCATTTGCGCACTAAATCCCTCGGGAATAGTTAGCTTAACCCCCTCTTTAAGGTCACTCGGGCGCAAAAGCGCCGCAATAATATCATCAAGGCACATTTTCTCATTAAGTGTGTACTTACCGTAATTAAGCTTTCCCCTGTGCGGTGAGCCTTTCATTTTAAGACGGAAAGAGATTTCGTGTTTTATAACACCTTTCTCCTTAAGTACGGATGCAATTGTCTTTTCCGAAGCGCCCTTTGGTATCTGGACAATCACCGTTTCCTCGCCTGAGCTTGTGCGTGTATACTCCAGAAAAACCGAAAGCGCAAAAAATGCCACTACCGCCGCAACAAGAAGAAGTACACTAATAAAAATTTTCTTTTTCATAAAAAACACCCGCCCCTAAAAAAGTATTTTTAATGCATCAACCCCTACCCCACTCTTTGGGGTATTTATGCCATTTTGAGCGCCAAAATGGCGAAAAGCGTCGGGGGATTTCGAGTTCCCCCGAACCCCTTAAAACGACCTCGCAGGGGCGATTTTAATTTCGGGCGTGCAATATAAATAAAAAGTGGTCTTTGT
>JAFSBF010000168.1 GCA_017441965.1 Clostridia bacterium
ATCTGAAAGCTTTGCGGCAAATTCCTCGCTTGAAAGAATTTTCCCCTCAATGCACATAGCAATCACAATGTCGCTTTTACCGATTTTTTTCAAAATCTGCTCCCCCTCTTTATTAAGAACGGCACTGCATTCTGCGGGGGAGGGATTATCAGGTATGCTTTTGTCGGGGATTTGTATAATATTTATACTGCAAAAACGGCTGAGCCGTTTTTCAAATTCGGCTGCAGCCCTCGAAAAGTAGTCCTCTTTAATTTTTCCTACGCAGATGATGTTTATTGTCATTAGTCGCCAATCTCCTCTTTCATAGAGTATCTGTCTGCTACAAAAAGTGTTATATCGCCTGCATTGCAACAAAGTGCATTATCAATACTGTTCTTAACTGTTTCGTATGCAAGGTGAGGGGTGTTGTTGTCGGAGCTTAAATGCCCGAGCATTATTTTACGCAGTGCCCCTTCACGTACAAGCTTAGCACATAAGGCACCGCAAAGCTTGTTGGATAAATGACCGCAATCTGAAAGTATACGTTCTTTAAGATGCCTTGGATAAGGCCCTGAGAGGAGCATTGCCTCATCATGGTTTGCCTCAATCATAATAATACTGCATTTTAAAAGAAGGTCAAATATATGCTTTGTCACTGTGCCCAAATCAGTTGCAATGGCACCGTATTTTTCACCGTCTGAAAAAACAAGACCAATACTCTCCGCCGCATCGTGTGAGGTGGAGAAGGGGTGAAACTGTGCACCGTTTATCTGGAATGGAACTTCAGATGCAATGTAGCGTATAAGCAGGGGATCTATTTTTCCTATGCAGTTAATCATTGCCTTCCACGTGCCAAGTGTTGCGTATATGGGAAGACGGTATCTTCTGCACATAATGCCGACACCACTTATATGGTCAATATGCTCATGCGTTACGATTATTGCACTGAGTTCTTTTGGGTTTACCCCTGCACGTGCAAGCTCACATTCAGCAGCCTTTCCCGTAATTCCGCAATCCACCAAAACCTTAACTTCTCCTATGAACAGAAGAATACAGTTTCCGCTGCTGCCTGAAGAAAGCGGACATATTTTAATGCTGTTCATTTAATCTGCCTCGAAAATACGCTCTATTTTTACGCCGATTGAACGAAGTCTGCGTTCAATGTCTGAATAACCTCTATCAATATAATGGGGGGAGCTGATTTGTGTAACACCCTCTGTGGCAGCACCTGCAATAATAAGTGCAGCACCGGCACGAAGGTCTGTTGCCCTGACCTCACTTCCGTGAAGCGTGCCTCCTTTAATAAGTGCTTTCTTTCCGCTGATTTCTATATCAGCACCCATCGCACGAAGCTCGTCCACATACTGAAATCTGTTTTCCCATACATCCTCTGTAACAGTGCTGTTTCCCTTTACTGTTGAAAGAAGTGCAACCATCTGCGGCTGTAAATCTGTGGGAAAACCGGGGTATGGCATAGTGCGCACGGAAATCCCTTTAAGACTTCCGCTGCGCTCAATTCTTATTGAGTCATCATACTCCGTTACATTTACACCCATTTCCTCAAGCTTGGAGGTAAGTGAATCCATATGCTTGGGAATAATATTCCTGACAAGGACTTCACCGCCCGCCGCCGCAGCAAGGAGCATAAATGTGCCTGCCTCAATCTGGTCGGGAATAATACTGTAGCAGCCGCCACGCATTTCGGGTACACCTGTTATTCTGATAACGTCTGTTCCCGCACCGCGTACCTTTGCACCCATTGCGTTGAGGAAGTTTGCAACGTCAACTATATGCGGCTCTTTTGCGGCATTTTCGATGACTGTTCTGCCCTTTGCAAGGACTGCTGCAAGCATTATATTAATTGTTGCGCCTACACTTACCGTGTCAAGATATATTGTACAGCCGCAAAGCTCCTGCGCATTCGTATATACAATACCGTCCTCAATCTCGACTGTTGCACCGAGGGCACGGAAGCCTTTCTCGTGCAAATCAATGGGACGTGTGCCAAAATTACATCCACCGGGCAGAGCAACCTCTGCCTTATTCATTCTTCCTAAAAGTGCACCTAAAAGATAATAGCTCGCACGCATCTTGCTGGCAAGCTCGGTAGGGGCAACGTGAGTTTTAAGCCTTGAAGAATTAACCTCGATAGTTGTATCATTAACGTATGTAACACTTGCACCAAGCTGTACAAGCATATCTATAATCAAACGGACATCCTTGATGTCGGGTATGTTTTCAATGCGGCAGACACCGTTTACAAGCAGTGCTGCAGGAATTATAGCTACGGCTGCATTTTTTGCACCGCAGACAGCTATTTCACCGAAAAGCGGATTTGTTCCGCTTATTCTGAGCTTCTCCAATACATCCACCTCTTTTTGTAGAAAGTACCATATTATATAATACACTAATTCCTGAATAAATGCAATGTTTTTTTCTAATCAATCTTTTCCTTGTTATATTTTTACACAAATTTCCTTGACAAGCCTTAAAAGTTGTGGTAAGATGTTATACTGCATTAAGATGCACACATCTGCCCCTTAAGATTTTCAGGGACAGATGGAAACAATGATTTCATGACAACCATTCTTTATATTTCACGCTTGTGGTGCATTCTACAATCACTTGCGTGATGCAGTGCCGCTCTCTACATTATGTGGCATCTGCGATGTATTCCGAGTGCATTCTACACAGGGGTATAGAATATGGGGAGACGTTGTTCGAATAATTTTGATTGAGGTGATGCAGGTGAAACCTATTAAATTAGGAAAAAATGAAAGAATGACCTTCGCAAAAATCGATGAAGTTCTGGAAATGCCGAACCTTATCGATATGCAAAAAAGCTCTTATGAATGGTTTATAAAGGAAGGTCTTCGTGAGGTTTTCCGTGATGTCAGCCCGATTACTGACTATGCAGGAAATCTTATTCTGGAATTTACCGATTACAGAATTGACGAGCAGCCCAAATATTCCATCGAGGAATGTAAGGAAAGGGATACAAACTATGCGGCACCGCTCCGTGTTCAGGTTCGCCTTATAAATCAGGAAACAGGCGAAATCAAGGAACAGGAAATCTTTATGGGTGACTTCCCGCTTATGACAGAGCAGGGAACATTCATCATCAACGGTGCGGAGCGTGTTATTGTAACACAGCTTGTACGTTCTCCCGGTATTTATTACGAGCAGAAGTTTGATAAGGTTGGTAAAAAGCTTATCAGCTCTACCGTAATTCCCAACCGTGGTGCGTGGCTTGAGTATGAGACGGATACAAATGACGTGTTCTCTGTTCGTATCGACAGAACACGTAAAATCCCTGTAACTGTTCTTATTAAGGCTATGGGTCTTGAAACAGAGCCGGAAATCCTTAACCTTTTCGGTGATGATGAAAGACTTATTGCAACACTTGCAAAGGATACGACCAAAAACCGTGAGGAGGCTCTCTTTGAAATATACCGTAAGCTTCGTCCCGGTGAGCCGCCGACGTATGACAGTGCGAGCGGTCTTATAAACGGTCTTTTCTTCGATGCGAAGAGATACGACCTTGCAAAGGTAGGAAGATATAAATATAATAAGAAGCTTGCAATGGCAGCGCGTGTTGAGGGCCAGATTGCAGGTGACAATATAATTGACGGAGAAACAGGCGAAATTATTGTTGCAAAAGGAAACAGAATTGATACCGCAAGCGCTCTTGCAATTGAGAACAAGGGTATCAACCGTGTAATTATTGAGGTTGAGGGAAAAAGCGTTGTTGTATTCTCTAACAATATGGTTAGCCCCAAGGAATATGCAGGCGTTGACCTTTACGATATTACACACGAAAAGGTAAGAAAGAATGTCCTTGACGAAATCCTTGAGGAAGCAGCAGGCGACCTTGACGAAATCAAGCGTCTTGCCGAGGAACGTATTGACGAGCTTGTTCCCAAGCACATTATCGTTGATGATATGCTCGCTTCAATTAACTACTGCTCCAACCTCTGTGACGGTATCGGTCAGGTTGACGATATTGACCATCTTGGAAACCGTAGACTTCGCAGTGTTGGTGAGCTTTTGCAGAACCAGTTCCGTATCGGTATTTCACGTATGGAGCGTGGCGTTCGTGAAAGAATGAGTATTCAGGAGCTTGATATTGTAACTCCTCAGTCACTTATCAACATCCGTCCCGTTGTTGCTACAATTAAGGAATTCTTCGGTTCATCACAGCTTTCACAGTTTATGGACCAGAACAACCCTCTTGCAGAGCTTACTCATAAGAGAAGACTTTCTGCACTCGGCCCCGGCGGTCTTTCGAGAGAGCGCGCAGGCTTCCAGGTGCGTGACGTTCACTACACCCATTACGGAAGAATGTGTCCCATCGAAACGCCTGAAGGTCCCAACATCGGTCTTATCAGCTCGCTTTCAACATATGCACGTATCAATGAATACGGCTTTATTGAAGCACCCTACCGTAAGGTTATCAAGGGTGAGGGTATCGTAACCGATGAAATTGAATATATGACAGCAGATGTCGAGGATAAGTATATCGTTGCACAGGCTAACGAGCCTATCGGCGAGGACGGAAAATTCCTTGACAAGAAGGTTTCTGCACGTTTCAGGGAGGAAATTCTTGAAGTTCCTGCAGAAAACATAGATTATATGGACGTTTCACCCAAGCAGGTTGTGTCTGTTGC
>JAFSBF010000169.1 GCA_017441965.1 Clostridia bacterium
AATTAAGATGTTTTACAATTTATAAACCAACGGAATTTCGTATCTTTATTGCCTTTTTGCGGTCTGGACTTTTTTTACATCCCCTTATTAATACATTCCGCCGCCCATTGCAGCCGCCTGCGCCGCTGCCGCTGCTGCACCGCCGTCTTCCTTCGGCTTATCTGCAACAACACTCTCTGTTGTAAGAACCATACTTGCAACAGAAGCCGCATTCTGAAGTGCACTTCTTGTAACCTTTGCGGGGTCAACAATACCTGCCTTCATCATATCAACATACTCGTCTGTAAGTGCGTTGTAGCCAATACCGGCATTTGATGACTTAATCTTTTCAACAACAACTGCACCCTCAATACCTGCATTTGCACAAATCTGCTTTACAGGCTCCTCAATTGCACGAAGAACGATAGAAGCACCTGTCTTTTCATCGCCTGTAAGAGTTTCTGTAAGCTCCTTAACGCAAGAGGTAGCTGCAATGTAGCTTGTACCGCCGCCTGCAACGATACCTTCCTCAACTGCTGCCCTTGTAGCCGCAAGAGCATCCTCTATTCTAAGCTTCATTTCCTTCATTTCTGTTTCTGTTGCTGCACCAACCTTGATAACTGCAACACCGCCTGCAAGCTTAGCAAGTCTTTCCTGAAGCTTTTCACGGTCAAAATCGCTTGTTGTGCTTTCAATCTCGCTCTTAATCTGACCTACTCTATCGTGGATAAGCTGAGAATCACCAAGACCGTCAACAAGGATAGTAGCCTCCTTAAGAACTTTAGCCTGACGGCAACGTCCAAGCTGAGAGAAGTCTGCATCCTTAAGCTCAAGACCAAGCTCCTCGCTGATTACTGTACCACCTGTAAGGATTGCGATATCCTGAAGCATAGCCTTTCTTCTGTCGCCAAAGCCGGGTGCCTTAACTGCTACGCAGGTAAATGTACCACGGAGCTTGTTAACGATAAGAGTTGTAAGTGCCTCACCCTCAATATCCTCTGCAATGATAAGAAGCTTTTTACCCTGCTGAACAATCTGCTCCAAAATGGGGAGAATATCCTGAATATTGGAAATCTTCTTATCTGTGATAAGAATGTATGGGTCATCTAAAACAGCTTCCATTTTTTCTGTGTCTGTTACCATATAGGGAGAAAGGTAACCGCGGTCAAACTGCATACCCTCAACAACCTCGCTGTAGGTTTCAGCGGTTTTACCCTCTTCAATAGTGATAACGCCATCGTTAGAAACCTTTTCCATAGCGTCAGCGATAAGAGCACCGATTTTCTCATCTCCTGCAGAGATTGATGCTACACGTGCAATATCGTCCTTACCGTTAACCTTCTTAGCACTCTTAACAATGCAGTCAACCGCAGCGTCAACAGCCTTCCCTATACCATTACGAAGTACCATCGGGTTTGCACCTGCAGCAACATTCTTAAGACCTTCACGAACAAGAGCCTGAGCGAGAAGTGTAGCGGTTGTAGTACCGTCACCTGCTACGTCATTTGTCTTTGTAGCAACCTCACGAACAAGCTGTGCACCCATATTTTCAAATGGGTCCTCAAGCTCGATTTCCTTTGCAATTGTAACACCGTCATTTGTGATGAGGGGTGCACCGAATTTTTTCTCAAGAACAACGTTTCTGCCCTTGGGTCCGAGTGTAACCTTTACTGTATTGGCAAGCTGATTTACGCCGCTTTCAAGAGCTTTGCGTGCTTCTTCGCCGAATAAAATGTTCTTAGCCATAATAATTTCCATAACCTTTCTGCCCATAAAAATCAGTACAGACTTTCGTCTTCTCTTACCTATGGGCGGGTAAGATATAAAAATCAAATTCTGTCAAAACCGGGGGCGTGTACCTCGGTTTTGACTCCTATAAAGGGCTGGCACGGTGAGTGCCGCGCGAGCGAAAGCCCTTATTTCGCATCGAAATGTTTTATTTATAAAACTTTCGGTGCGAGAGGATGACCATGTCATCCGCAGTTAGTCCAATTTTGCAAGAATATCGTTTTGACGGAGAATTGTATACTCAACACCGTCGAGCTTAACCTCGGTGCCTGCATACTTGCTGAGAAGTACCTTGTCACCGACCTTAACCTCCATAGTAACTTCCTTACCGTCAACAACTCCACCGGGGCCAACTGCAACAACCTCAGCATACTGGGGCTTTTCCTTTGCACTGCCGGGAAGAACGATACCACTTTTTGTTGTTTCTTCGGTTTCAACCATTTTGATAACAACTCTGTCGCCAAGCGGTTTGATAGTCATATATATTACCTCCTAAAAAATAATAAGCTCTTAAAATTTTATGTCCAGATATATATAATATCACATTTAAAAATTTTTTCAACACCTTATTTGGAAAAAAGTCTAAAACTTTACAATTTGATAATAATTATCCCCTGTTTTTCATAACTATAGTCATCGGAGCTTCGACTCTCCGATGACTAAATGAAAGGAATGATTAATGTGGAAAAAATAATTGAGCTTACCCCGCTTGCCGAAATAGGTCGCGGAAGTGCAAGAGTGACAGATACATCAGTAGAGATTCAGATAAGCGGTGTCTGCGGCGGTATGAAGGCATGGCTTATCGGGGGCGAGGCAGAAAGCATAGGAAATCTTGTAGACGGAAAGCTTCAAAAAAGCATTGATACAAGTAAGCATAGTGCCATACTGATTACGCAGACGGGCAGACAGATGTTTATAGGAAAATACGCAGAAGATGATGAAAATACTTTGCCATCGCCTGACAAAACGGAGGAAAAAATACAGGAAGTTGCTCCATTTCAGATTGACGGATTTAACTGGAAAAAAATAACGGAAAAAAGCTATAAAAATCTGCAGGAGGAAATCAGGTATATTTTAAGCAACAAAAGCGTTTACGATAATTTTAAAAGGCACGGACACTACTATGTAGGAGAAAGCGACGGCAGCAGCGCATTGGGACTTTTAGTAAATGAAAGTGAGGGCAATCCGCTCGGGTTTTTATCGGGGGAGAAGCTCTATAAAAACGGATATGTGATAGTTTGTGTTGATAAAAAGACAAAGAAGATACATATACCCGAAAAATAAACGTAAAAGCGATATGAAGGAGTGTGTATTGCTCCTTCTATCGCTTTTTTAGATATTTTACAGGGTCAAGCGGTGTATCATTTTGCGTTATTTCAAAATGAAGATGCGGTCCTGTTGACCTTCCCGTATTACCGCTTAATGCAATGCGTGTATTGGCGTTTACTTTTTGCCCTACACTTACCTCAATTTTGCTAAGATGTGCATATGCAGTTTCTACGCCGTAGCCGTGGTCAATGCGGATAAATTTTCCGTAGCCGCCTGCGTTTTCACTAACGTATGATACAGTGCCGCATTCTGCAGCAAGCACGGGCGTGCCCTCGCTTACTGCAATGTCAAGCCCCTCATGCATTTTGCCCCAACGGGAGCCAAAGGGGGAGGAAATAACCCCCTCAAGAGGATACAGAACGCCTGTTTTAAGAACTTCTTTTTCCTTCGTGCCTACACGGACAACCTTTGTTACGGGCGGGAGAATTACGTTTTCTGTAAGAATTCTGCTTGATTTTTGTGTGCCGTTATAATAGACGGTTTCTTCTGTTACGGCTGATTTTCCCGAGATACCTTCGGTAACTGTAACAGTTTCACCTATGTAGAGATTTGCGTCGTTTTGTGTTTTTGTTTCAAAAGGAATTTCCTTTTCTATAGCCTTATTTACAACACTTGTAACGGCAATGGCATCTTTTTGAAAAAGAAGGTCGCTGCATTTTTTCTTGTCTGAAACTTTGTCCCTTGAAATAACACATTCCTTAAAACTGATATCACTGCCGAGGCTGACGGTGCCGTTCATTGAATAAGTTTTTATATAATCGTCAACAACTTCCCTGGCAACACTCTTGCTTTCGGCACTGAAAACAGGAGCGTTTTTTGAGTAAAGAACGCAGCCACGCACAAAATGCGGAGAGGTGAGAAGAAGCTCGTCTCGGACATTTTGTGCGTTTTTGATACTGCTTTTGAGTGTAAGTGTCGGTGTCAGCGAAAAATCAGGTTTAAAATCATAAATGCCGTTTTGCTCTGCTATTGTATCTGCAGCGGAATATGCACTGTAAAAGCTCTTATCAGAGTTTGCGGTGGCAACGTAGGTTCCGTCAACGCAGATTATTGTTCCAAATGTAAAATATTTAAAAAATACTACTGCGCAGCACGCTGCAATAAGCGCAGAAAGGAGCTTTGAAATAATGAGGCTTGTCATACTTTCTGCATAAGAGCAGTAGTCATTTAAAACGGGAAAGATAAGCTCCTTTATTTTAACTGCCTTTTTCTTTCGTGGTGGGGAAAGGGGCTTTGCCTTTGGAATACTGCCTGAATTTTGCGGTGATATAATAAAACCGCCCCCACGAAGCGGTGGATGCTCTGCCTGCATATGAACACCTCCAGCCATTAACTATAGATGCTTAAATATATGCGGACAGGCAAAAAAATATGCTGAACTCTTGTAAGAGTTCAGCATATTTTGAATTTAAGACGCATGAAACTTTGTCTGCATACAGTCAGAGCGCGACTCCCTTATGCCTACTGTTTAACTATTTCACCACGTTTGATTTTTCTGGAGGAGTTTTTCACGAACTCTTCGTCGCGCATTACGATTTTACCAATCTGTTTGTACGGGGGAAGCTCGGAAAGAACTCTGCAGATGTCTGCATTTACATCATTATCACCCAAAAGCTCGTTGTCGGGGTAAATTTCAGCACAGAGGATAAGCTTATCTGCGTCTGTTGAATCATACACAACAACCTCTTTAACATAGGGGATTGTGTAGATGTATTCCTCGATTTCCTCGGGATAAATATTCTTACCATTATCAAGTACGATAATATTCTTTTTACGTCCCGTGATAACAAGCTGTCCCTTTTTGTTTACATAACCAAAATCGCCTGTAGAGAACCAACCGTCCTTAAAAACCTCTGCAGTCTGCTCAGGCTTTTTATAATAGCCGAGCATTACAATGTCACCCTTAACGCAGATTTCACCAATTCCATCGCTATCCGGCTCATCAATTTTAATTTCCACACATTCAAGGGGATAGCCTACAGTTTTGTAATCACTGTCTTTTGGTGAATTTACACTTACAAGAGGTGAACACTCTGTAATGCCATAAACGTTAAGTATCATAATACCTATTGCATCAAAGAAATATGCGGTATCTACGGGGATAGGTGCACCGCCGCAAACAACCTCCAAAAGGTTTCCGCCTAAGCCCTCATGAACAGATGCAAAAAGCTTTCTTCGAAGGTCAATACCAACCTTTCTAAGGGCGTTGCTGACCTTCATCATAAGAAGGAGAACTTTAAGCTTTCCCTGCTTCTGCGCAGTACGCAGTACGTTTTTATGCAGTGCAGATGCAACCGCAGGAACAACGTACATATAATTGGGTTTGTAAATTGCAAGGTTTTTTGCAACTGCACGCAGACTTTCGTTGATGCAGAGAGTAACACGCTTATGTATACCGACAAGTATTCCGCACACTGCCTCATACGTATGGTGATAGGGAAGTATGGAAAGACATCTGTCATAAATTGTAGCGGAACGAAGACCAAAATAAATAAGTGAAATGAGGTTCTTCTCAGAAAGCATAACGCCCTTTGAAAATCCTGTTGTGCCTGATGTGTAAACAAGCATTTTCATAGCTTCAAAATCGTTTTTCATATCTACATAAGAGGTATTGCCGTTCTTATAAAGCGCACGTCCCTTTTCGCGAAGAAGGTCGAAGGAAAGAAATTCCCCGTCATCCTCTGTGCGGTCAATACCGATGAAGTATTTAACCTTTGAAAGAGCCTCGCGATTGGCACGCAGACTATCCTCAAGCTTTTGATAATAGAAAACAACCTCACTGTCACTGTCTGTTATAACGTGAAGGTAATCCTTTTCAGGAAGCTCCCTATCAATGCCCACAAACACACAGTCAGAGCAAAGTGTCATAAGATATGTATTAATCCATTTGTAACTGTTTTCGGCAATACACGCTATATGAGTTTTTGAAATTCCCATATCGGCGAGTGCAGTGCCGAGGGCATATACATCCTCATAAAACTGTGCGTAAGTTACATCGCAGATTTCCTTGTCAGCGTTTTTGAATTTGTAGGCAACAGTATCGCCTGATTCATTTTTTGCAAGCTCAATCAACTCCCTGAGAGAGCTAAGAGGCTGCACATCATAATAATAACGTTCTTTAGCCATAATAAATCTCCGTTTCTTTTTTTAATATAGGAATTTGCGTTTTAAGGGGATTGTTAAGGGGAGCCCCCTTTTTCAGGGGATAGGAAAAAATGCTTCAGAACGG
>JAFSBF010000170.1 GCA_017441965.1 Clostridia bacterium
GCCCTAAAATCTAAGCAAATACAGCTGATGCCTTTGGCATCAGCTGTATTCATTCAGGCTTTTAAAAGTATACCCCTCTTTTTGAGCATATTCAATAACATCCTTGAGGGCGTCGGCATTTCCTTTGGAAACTGCGTGAAGAAGCAGCACACAACCATTATGTAGTCCTTTTGTAATTTTGTTCAGAGCCTCCTGACTGCTCACATTGTCATTCCAGTCTACATATGCCTGCGACCAGAAAACATTGGTGTAACCTAAGTCATTTGTAATTGCGAGAGTACGCTCACTGTATTCCCCCTTGGGAGGGCGAAGAAAACGGCTTTTCTGAGAACATATTCCGTATATAAGGCGGTCAAGCTCAAAAAGCTCTTTTTGCAGGGTATCAATATCTTTAACCGATGGCAGTGAAGGGTGATTTACGGTGTGATTGCCGATAATATGCCCCTCCTTTGCCATTCTTTTTATAAGGTCGGGGTTACCCTTGACATATGGTGCAGTTACGAAGAACGCGGCAGGAACACCCTTTTCGCGCAAGGTATCAAGTATAATGGACGTATATCCGTTTTCGTACCCCTCGTCAAAGGTCAGGTAGATGTTTTTTTCATCAGTGTCTTCTTTATAAATACAGTGATAATCAGCCATCTGCCGTATCTGGTCCTCGCTAAAGCGCGGTCCGTCATCAGTTCTTTGAAATCCCCACCCTTGTGTTTTGTTTGAAAGAGAATTATAGTATTCCTCATCCTTCAAGGGGGCATTTTTCGTAGAAACACTCTGCGTATTGCATCCGCTTAAAATAAAAGATATGCAAAAAAGAAAAATAAACAGCCTTCTCATACATACACCTCAAAAAAGCAGGCTGAGCCTGCACTCATGACGCACTCTTACTCTATGCAAACATAGTTTCATGCGTCTTCATTTTACGCAAATTTCTATACTGCTAAAAATAGCACTGCAAATATCATTTGCAGTGCTATTATATTCAGATAATTCTATTTTATGTCAGAAATTATTTCTTCTTCCACCAAGCCCAGAAGGGACCTGCAATAAAGAGTGAGGAATAAGTTCCTGCCACGATACCTACAATGATGGGAAGAGCAAATTCCTTAATTGAAGCAACGCCCATCACATAAAGAACACCGATTGTAAAGAGTGTTGTAAGTGAGGAGTTGATAGCTCTTAAATACGAAGATGTGATTGCCTTATCTGCAATTTCATCAGGGGTTGCCTTCTTCATCATACGGTTGTTTTCACGAACACGGTCAAACACAATGATTGTGGCATTGATTGAATAACCGACGATAGTGAGGATTGCGGCAATAAAGCCTGTGTTCACCGTAAAGCCGAAGAGTGCATAGAAACCGAGCATAATTATAACGTCGTGTGCAAGGGCAAGAACGGCACTCGTACCTGACTGGAAGTCAAAGCGGATTGTAATGTAAAGAAGCATAAGTATAATTGCAAGCAAAATTGCCTTTACAGAATCACCGATAAGACGTCCGCTTACAGTACCTGAAACCTTCTCGTTTGCAAGCACGTGCTTCTGCTCAAGCTTGTACGCTTTTTTAACATCCTCGATTACCTTGTCACTCTGCTCGTTTGTCATTTCGATAGTTTTAACGGAAACGCCGTTTTCGCCTGTTTTCTGAATGGTAATATCGTTTGTATTTGCGTGTTTCTTAACTATATCACGGATTTCGTTTTCAACATCGACTGAATACTTAGTTTTATCAAGGTCGAACTGAAGTGTTGTACCGCCTGTGAAATCGATGCCGAAGTTGAGACCCTTAACGAAAAGAAGAACAATGCTTAAAACAACAAGAATAGCTGAAATTGAAAAGAATATTTTTCTTTTTGATGTTGGTGAAAACATTATGCATCCCTCCTTTTAGATACCCCGTAAAGTGCGGGATTTTTAATGCCGAAGCCAACCATCTGCTTAAGAAGGAACTTTGTAAGTGTTACAGCGGTAAGCATACTTACAACGATACCGATAAACAGTGTTACTGCAAAGCTCTTTACTGTACCTGTACCGAAGAGATACAAAACTACGGAAGCAATAACAGTAGTGATGTTTGAGTCAATAACGGCGGTAAGCGCTCTCTTAAAGCCTGCGTTTACTGCTGCGCCAACACTCTTTCCGCTTCTGAGCTCGTCCTTAATTCTTTCAAAGATAACGACATTTGCATCAACTGCCATACCGATTGAAAGAATAACACCGGCAATACCGGGAAGTGTAAGGGTTACACGGAAGTCTGTGAAGAAAAATCCTGCCATAATAAGTGTTACAAGAGAAATGTAAGCAATAAGTGACACATTGGCAACAAGACCGGGAAGACGGTATACGATAAGCATAAAGAGCATTACGAGAAGTATACCGATAAGAGCAGCCATAAGAGAAGTATCAAGTGCTTCACTTCCGAGTGTAGGACCAACACTTCTGAGCTCTGCATCCTTAAGTGAGAAAGGAAGCTGACCTGAGCTTATAAGGTTTGCAACTGCCTGCGCACCGTCGGCATCATAATCGCCTGTGATAATACAAGTGTCACTGTCGATAACAACTTCTACGGTAGGGCTCATCTGAACCTCGCCGTCAAGAGCAATGCTGATGTAGTTTTTGTTCTCGCCAATTGCTGCTACGGCTGCCTCTGTTGCCGCCTTAAACTTCTTCTGACCGTCAGAGGTGAGGGAAAGCTGTACATAGTACTGATTTCCGCTTGTCTCACTGATAGGACCGTACTTGCTTACTGCGCCTGAAACATAATCCTTTGAGCCGTCCATAATAACATTACCGTCAGCATTTAAGAATTCGAGCTTTGCAGTAGCGCCTATCATTTCAATTGCTTTCTGCGGATCGTCGATATTGGGGATTTCAACACGGATGCCTGTTTCACCCTGACGTGAAATTGTAGCCTCACTATATCCCTCTGCATCGAGACGGGCACGGATAATGCTTTCAGCAGAACCCATCTCGTCTGCAGTTACCTTGCTAAGATCCTTTACATCAGGCTCAAATACAATGATTGAGCCGCCTACAAGGTCAAGACCCTGTTTAATACCCTTTTCTTTATCAAAGGTGCTGGGGATTTCAATATTGCCGATTTTAACGTCGAATGCGGCAACGTAAGCAAATGCCACAATCAGTACGACAACCAGCAAAAATGAAATTACATTTTTTGCCTTCATTATTGTTCCTCCTTCGTATTTTAAAAGTTCAATAACATTACTATTATAGCTATAAACCTGAGAATAGTCAATAGAAAATCTTAATTATTTGCAGTTAATTCCTATAATTCCGCCGCATATGCCGCACAGCGAGGAAAGAGAGAGCGTTTTTAACATAATATTGAAAGAAAACTGCGATTTAAAGAAAATTATACCTGCAAAAAATAAAATCATAATAAAAATATCCGATGCGACAAGCCCTGTTACAGCTCCGCTCCTTTCACCGCTGTAGCCTGAAAAAAATGCAGCAAGAAACGCAGCTAAATAAGGTGAAAGCGTGCAAATAATTCCAAAAATTTTATCGTTAGGCGGAAAAAAGGAAAATGCAATACTTAAAAGAGCCTGTAAAACAACTGTAATTACAAATGCCAGAAAAAATGCACGTATGTATTTTTTTAGTGGTATGGATGAAAAAATATAGTTCATAAAAACACCTCCGAATAAAACATATTCGAAGGTGTTTTATATTATTCGTGAATAGTGAGAACTCTTGAAATTGAGGTCTTTTCAAACTTGATTTTAGTCTTGTCTGCGCTTGTCTCAATAACAACTGAATCCTCTTTAATGGAATAAACCTTTCCCATTATTCCGCCTGCGGTAACAACCTTATCGCCAACCTGAAGTGCATCGAGCATATTCTGCATAGCTTTCTGACGCTTTTTCTGAGGGCGGATAAGAAGGAAATAAAATATTGCCACCATCACTACAAGGTAAATAATCATACCTATTCCGCCACCTGCTGCAGCCTGAGGAGCAGCAGAATTTGTTGCATACGCTGTTAACATTAAAAATCATCCTTTCTTATATATTAAAATTTATATTTTTCTTTATTTTCAATTATATAGCCTGTTATATTACGTCCGTTCTTTTTGTAATCTGTAATTTCACCTTTTTTATTTGCTGCCGATGCAGCAATATAAAGACCTTCGGTATCTACAAACCCAAGCCTTTCGGCAAGAGTATTGTTTTCAATTGAAACGGCATAAGTTCTTCCTGAGGAGTCTTCAAGTGTATCATATTTTTTTTCACCGAAGGTTATATAGGAGGAGCTGTCTGCAAAAGCCTTTTTATTTTTATAATTTTTAAAAGTTTTTTTGTCTGCTATATAAATATCATATGAGCCCGTATCAACCATTTCGGCAAAAACCTCATCAATATCCCTTTGCAAATCACCCGTACGGGCATAAACGCCTGCAAGCTTTTTCCCGTCGCCGTTAGCGTCTTTAAGAAGAAGCTCAATTTCTGCTTTAGCGTCCATAAAGGACTGCGTATTTATATATTTAGTGCCTGCATACGAAACTGTAAGGTCGGGAGAAACCTGAGCAGTCATATTATTATAAACAAACAGAAGGCATACAATAATAAGTGATAAAAAAATCAGATGCCATTTATAATATCTGATAAATCTGCGAAGAGCACGCCTCATTTTAGTATCAATCCTTTCATAACGCTATGTATTATATACCATATTTTCCCGTTTTACAAGTGTTAATTTGAAAAATTAACGGCTTGTTAATATCTATGCCTTTATTTTTGCCCGGAGAGATGAAAGCATAAACACGGCAAGATTTACGAGGACAACGCTTGCACCAACGGGAACTTCAAGAGCGTAGGAAAGAACAATTCCCGTAAAGAAGCATAAAACGCTTATAATTGCGCTGCAAAGAATAACGCCCCTGAAAAAGCGGCAGATACGCATTGCGGAAAGAGCGGGGAATATAATAAGACTTGAAATAAGAAGTGCCCCCATAATACGCATACCAAGTACGATTGTTATTGCCGTAAGTACTGCGACAGCCATATTGTAAAGGTCTGTGCGGCTTCCCGTTGCACGGCTGAAGCTTTCATCAAATGTAATTGCAAAAATTCTGTTGTAGAAAAGAAGGTAGAGTATAAGTACAATAGCTGATAAAATAACGCTTATATATACATCGCTTTCACTCATAGCAAGAATGCTTCCGAACATATAATTGCATATATCTGCATTTATACCGCTTGTCATTGAGGTGACAACAATGCCCACCGCAAGAGCGGAGGATGAAAAAATTGCAATTGCGGCATCTCCGCCTAAAAAGCTGTTTTTCGAAATTTTCAAAAGAAAAAATGCTGCAATGACCACTATCGGAACTGAAACCATCAGCGGAGAAGAATTAAGTGCAGCGGCAATAGCGAGTGCACCAAAGGAAACATGGCTTAATCCGTCGCCTATCATACTGTAGCGCTTTAAAACAAGGCTCACCCCTAAAACGGAGGAGCATAGACTTACAAGAATTCCCACGATTACGGCACGCATTATAAATGAGTAGGAAAAGAGAGTTTTTATTATTTCCATTATCACCTACCTCCCATTTGCTCAATCTCGTACTCATGCGGAGTGCCGAAGAAAATAGTGGTTTTAGCACCGATATGAAGCACGTGCTTTGCTACAGAAAGGGAAGAATGAACATCGTGCGATACCATAATAACGGCAGTGCCTGCATCGTTTATTTTACAAATAACCTCGTAGAAATCTGCCGTTGCGGCAGGGTCAAGTCCCGAAACGGGCTCATCAAGGAGAAGGAGGGAGTTTGCACTGCACAGTGCGCGTGCAAGAAGCACCCTCTGCTTCTGTCCGCCTGAGAGATTTCTGAAACATTCCCTTTTAAGGTCATATATAGAAAGAAGCTCCATATTCTTTTTTGCAATGTCCTTTTCCTTTTTAGTGTAAAAAGGCTTTAATCCCATCTTGTTAAGCGTGCCTGAAAGCACAACCTCCCACACTGATGCGGGGAAGTTTTGCTCTAAAAGTGCCGCTTGCGGAAGGTACCCGATATCACAGTGGCGCATACCCTCGCGAAGAGTTATTTTCCCTTTTGATGGCATTTTGAGGTTAAGCAGTGCTTTTATAAGTGTGCTTTTCCCACTGCCGTTTTCACCGAAAATGACAAGGAAATCGCCCTCCTGCACATCAAAATTTATATTTTCAAGAACATTTTTACCCTCATAGGAAAGGGTAAGGTTTTTAACTGTAAGTATCTCTTTCATAAGTTCTCCTACATAAGCGGTGCAAAGATTCTCAAAACCGCATTAAGAATTTTTTTAAGCGGTTTCATTTTTGTAAAGTATTCGGGTGTAATAAGCTGACATTTTTTCAGCGTATCCTTAAAATCATTCAGAACTGAATATACAACGGGACAGTCAAGAAACCACGCTGCACATTCAAAATGAAGGTAAAGACTTCTGTAGTCAAGATTAATGCTTCCTACAACGGCAATTTCATCATCCGAGCAGAAGGTTTTTCCGTGGATAAACCCCGGCATATATTCATAAACCTTTACACCTGCTGCAATAAGCTCTTTATAATAACTGTATGCAACGGCACGTGCATACCAGTGGTCAGCTATAAGGGGACAGATAATTTTCACATCAACACCGCTGTGCGCAGCATTTGTCAGCGCAACCATCATTTCATTGTCAAGTATCAGATAAGGCGTTGTAATATAGACGTATTTTTTTGCCTTGTTGATTATATCAAGATAAATAAATTCACCCGTCTGGTATTTATCCTGGGGAATATCGGAATATGGCATAACATAACCGCATTTTGAATTGTCATAAAGACTTTTTTCCTCCTGTGTAAAGGACGGCTCAAAATCCTTTATATCCTCTTCTTTTTTTGTGGTATGCCACCACAGATGCAGAAACATCTGTGTAAAACCAAATGCTGCCTCGCCCTTTATCATAACAGACATATCCTTCCAATGACCGTAGGGATAGTCTATATTTATATATTCATCAGAAAGGTTTATTCCACCCGTATAGGCAACCTTACCGTCTATAACAAGTATTTTTCTGTGGTCACGGTTATTCTGCGTAGCTGAAAGAAATGGCATAAAAGGG
This sequence comes from Clostridia bacterium, assembly GCA_017441965.1. GTDB lineage: Bacteria > Bacillota > Clostridia > UMGS1883 > UMGS1883 > UMGS1883. The sequence goes on from JAFSBF010000170.1 coordinate 7,102, forward strand.
CTGAATACACGGCATTTTATACCGTAGCCTTCAAGCTTTTTAGGATAACCAAATGGCAAAGTGGAGAGACTTCCCATTCCGTCATACATAACACGCACATCAACACCCTCGGAGGCTTTGCGCTTTAAAATTTCAAGAATGGTGTTCCACATTTTACCTTCTTTAATTATAAAGTATTCAATAAAAATGTAACGCTCAGCTTTCTCAAGCTCCTTTAAAAGAGAGGCAAACTTTTCTTCCCCCACGGAAAAATATGTTGCCGCACCGCCATGGTAAGCGTTATGCCCGGACACATTGTTTATAAAGCGTACTGTATTAAGTCTTTCGGGAAATTTTTCTGATATTTCATTTAATACGAGAGGGGATTGTGCATAGCTTTGTGTAATTCTTTTTTCAATAGAAGTAAGCTTGTTGAAAAAAAGCCTTGTATGCATCTGACCTGTTATAAAAAGATAGAAAAGTCCCCCGAACATCGGAAACATCAATATGGGAATTACCCATGCAAGCTTATAGGTAGGGTTAGAGTGCCTGTTTACTATTATAACAACCGTAACAATACTGATAAGCTTTAAAAAGATGTCAAAATACAGAAAATATTCACTTATACGCATCAGTGATGCCGCCGCCAGAAGAAGCTGAATTATAAGAAGAAAACTTACAATCGTAATCTGGCTGAACATCACCTTGAGAAGCTTTCTCATAAATTTCACCTTTTAAAAAGAAATTTCAACAGTTCTTGTTTTATCATTCCAGAAAACATTTGCTTTTACTGCCTCTGCAATAACTCTTGCAGAAACAAGGTTTGTGCCACGGATATTTATGGGAGGTGCAATGGTGGGGGAGACAGCACCGTCAACAGTTATTTCACCCTGCGGGCTGATATTTACAACATTATTGCCTTTTATGCAGGTCACAATACCACTATCAGCGCTCCACGAAACAGTATATCCCATAAGCTCCATAAGTGTGCGGAGGGGAAGGTACGTTCTTTCATAATAAATAATAGGCGGAGCCTTGTCAAAATATACTTTTTTGCCGTTATATTCTACATAAACCTCTGTGCTGAACGGCATATCCATATACTGTGCGTAGCTTTGTGCATATCCGCCCTCTCTTCCGTAAATGGTGAGGAGTGCGCAGCTTGCAAAGGAATATTCGTCAATCCATTCCACACTGTCGGGAATATTAATCTGCAAAAGAGAGCTGCAACCGCCAAATGCCATTGAATCAATGTATACAATGCTTTCGGGAAGGTGAACGGAAAGAAGGTTTTCATTTGCCATAAATGCACCCGAGCCTATAGCGGTTATTCCGTCAGGAATTTCAGCGTGCACCTCTGTGCCACGGTAAGAAATGAGTATTCCGTTTACACAGACAAAATCGCCCTTCTGATTACTCATCCAGATTGTATCATCAAATGCACCTGCACCAATATGTGATACTGTAGGAGGGATAGTTATTTTTTCAAGACTGTAGCAATGTACAAATGCATTGTCGCCTATTTTTGTAAGTGTGTCAGGAAGAATTATTTCCTTAACGGCAGTATTGTAGGCGAATGCGTTTGCCGCAATGCTTTTTACGCCCGCAGGAACGGTTACACTTTCAGAAGTGCCGTTATATTTCAGAAGTGTCGTACCGCCAAGCATCACAAATTCAGAGCCTGAGGAGGTTATCCACGAAGTATTGTGGAATGCATCAGACTCAATATTCTCAAGAAATCCCTTGAAAATTACATTGGAAAGAGAAGTACAATCGGCAAATGCACGGCTTCCTATATACGAAACTGTTGCACCAATCTCAACGCTGACAAGATTGGGACAAGAGGAAAAGGCATTTGCAGAAATTGTACTGATGCCGTCAGGTATTGAAAGAGTCCTGAGCGTAGGTGAACCGTAAAAGGCTGATGCGCCTATGGAAACAACATTGTAGCCGCCCAGTGTAAGGGGTATGGTGATATCCGTCGGCTCCCCTGCAAAGCCTGTTATTGTGCCGGAGGATTTATCAAAAAAGTACAGTACGTTTCCTACCTTATATACGGGTATTCTCGGTGCGCAAAGCGCCGTATTTTGAAATGTTATTAAAATGAGAAGTGAAATAATAAGCAATCTGATTTTTTTCATTGTTTTCATTCCTTTCCTCAAATGCATAAAAGTTATTATATAATAAAACCCCTCTTTTGTCAAATCGGGAGCGCTTAGCCAAAATAAAATGGGCAGGGTTTACACCCTTGCCCATTTTAAATATTCAGTTGTTACTTTTGTAGTTCTGCTTTTATAAATGCCACAACTGACGCAGTATTTCCATTAAATTCAATCAAATTACGCTCTTCATCAAATCTGATTGAGGCAAGAGGGGAACGTAAAGCTGCATCTAATCTTGTCTGTTCATAATCCTTTGGAAACATATTAATGTAATATTCCTTCTCTTCTTCTGTTAAAACATCCTCAATTGTTTCGCTACTTACCCAACCAGCAGGATTAATCCCATTTTCAACTCCATTTTTATCTGTATAGGTGCTTTTTCTCTCTCCATATAATTGTGTTAATTTAGTTAATAAGACTTCTTCATTTTCCTCGGCAAATTGTAAAAAAACGCTATGTAATCCGTTTGTTTCTGTCAACTCGCCAATATCAAATGCCAATCCTGCCATGTCTAATTTTACGCCTAAATATTCCAATCCTTCTATCTTTACTAATTGTCTTTGTCCGTTTTCAGTAACCTCATATTTGACATTTTGCAGGTTTTCATTTTTTTGTACAGTTTCCCAATCAGTTCCCCAATCAAGAGAATAAAACTTAAAATCGCCTTTTTCTGCTTGTTGGGTTTGCATGGTAGTGTTGCAGCCTACCAATAATAACGCCAGGACTACGGAAAATACTACAAAAAATCTTTTCATTGTAACACTCCTTTCTCGAATGTTTACGCTATTCTACCTGAATTATGTTCGATATAATTATACACCTAAAAACAAAGGTTGTCAACGAGGTGGATAAGTGTGATTTTTAGTGATATTCCATCTTCGATAGAGTGATATAAAAAAATAAAAGGAACCTCACTTCGTAGGATTCCTTTTATTTTATGGTGCGAGAGACGGGACACGGCTGCTATGCAGCCTGCCTGCTTGGCGACCCAAACGCTTTGCGTTTCGGTACCCGCCTGCGCATCAAAAAGCTAAAAAACTTACCACCGGCAACTTTTTTCACGCTTTTTGCCCTCTTAGGGTTCAAGTCCCATCTCTTTTACAAACGAAAAAAAGAAAGCACCAACTGATGTTGATGCTTTCCTTTTTTATGGTGCGAGAGACGGGACTTGAACCCGTATGGTCTCCCACACGCACCTTAAACGTGCGCGTCTGCCGATTCCGCCACTCTCGCATATCAAATTGCCAATCTCTTGACAACGTAGATTATTATAGCAGATGGTTTTTTACTTGTCAACAACTTTTTTGAAAAAATTTCAAAAAGTTACACGGAGGTGTTTTGCAGCCTTATAAATTTATTTTTATTGACAAATCATACCGCTTTATGGTATCATAACGATAATGGCGATGAATGCGTGTAAGTAGGAAAAATAGAAGCTTTGTCAAAGAGAGGGGTTGCCGCAGGCTGAGAGCTTCCCCGCAGAGGATTTTTCTGAATTTCAGCGCAGGAGCTTTCTGCGAAAAGCTGTGTAGCGGTGTTAAGCAGAACGTGTGCCGCGTTAAGGCTTAAAAGTGCAAAGCAGTTTTGCTTTGAATAAGGGTGGTACCGCGAGAACTCTCGTCCCTTTGTGGATGAGGGTATTTTTGTTTTTAAACTATTTACATATAATTAAGGAGGTTTTACTGTGAACAGTAAGGTAACTGAAATTAAAAATCTGTTTGACGCAAAAATCAGCTCGGTTACAACTTCTGACAA
>JAFSBF010000171.1 GCA_017441965.1 Clostridia bacterium
ACCTCACCGATATGGGTAAAGCCCTTAGTTCCTCTCTGCTCCGATATTCTGAATATAAGCTGCTCACTCTTATCAATAATATCGGCAGCCGTTTCCTCATCCTTCATACCCATATCCATAATCTGACTTGCAGACTCGATAAGGTTTCGAAGCATCTTTTTCTCCTGCGCAATCTTTATATACTGCGCAAGATTTTCCTTTGTGAAAACGCTCTGTGCAATTTTTGTTATATAGGCAATTCCGCCCACACTGTCAAGCTTGTCACCAAGTCTTTCCGAAAGAGTAACCATATCAACGGGGATACCCTCTTCAAAAAGGTGGCTTATCGCTATAAATATTGTCTTGTTTGCAGTTGCGTAAAAGCAGTCCTCGTCAAGCTTGTCCATAGCCATAACAAGTGCCTTTTCATCAAGTATCATATTACCGAGGATTGCCGCCTCCGCTTCAAGATTATATGGCATAGTTCTTCCAATCGGAATATCCATTTATATCACCGTATTTCTATATTATTCGGGGTTTACAACCACTTTTATAGTAGCTGAAATTTCGGGGTATATCTTAAGCTCAACATCCTTTTCACCGATGGTCTTTATTCCGTCGGGAAGTACAATCTTACGCTTATCAATAACGTGGTGAAGCTGATACTTTATCGCATCTGCTACATTCTGATTGGTAATTTTACCAAAAAGCTTTCCGCCCTCGCCTGCTTTGCCCGTAAGCACAACCTTTGCACCCTCAAGGCTTTTTGCAGTTTCCTTTGCTGCAGCAATCTCCTGCTGCTTATGAAAAGCGGCAGCTTCATTCTTTCCTTTTATATTGTTAAGCACGTCAGCCGTTGCAATTTCTGCCATTTTTTTAGGAAGCAGAAAATTTCTTGCATAACCGTCGCTCGCCTCAACCACGTCACCCTTTTTGCCGTGACCCTTTACATCTGTCAAAAGTACAACCTTCATTATTATATCTTCCTTTCCTTATATCACTTCGTCAATTGCCTTTTTGAGCATTTCACCCGCATCAAAAACGGAGCTTTGCTCTATCTGCGCACCTGCAACCATCATATGACCGCCGCCGCCAAGCTTTTCTAAAACAACCTGAACATTAACCTCGCCAAGCGATCTTCCGCTTATAACAACATTTCCGTTTTCACCACGTGCAACTACAAACGCAGCCTTAATATCGGTAATTTCAAGCATTTCATCGGCAGCCTCTGCAATAACAAGATGCGGTACAACACCTGAAAAAAGTGAAATTGCTATGTTATTACTGTATACCTGCGCCTCTGTTACGATTTGCGCTTTAAGCTTATAGTTATCGATTGAATCCCTGAAAAGCTTCTTAACACGGATAGTATCAACGCCCGCCGCCCTTAAATATGCAGCAGCCTCAAACGTCCTCACACCCGTTTTAAAGGTAAAGTTCTTTGTATCTACCGCTATTCCTGAATATAGTGCTTCTGCATCAACAGTAGAAACAGCATAATGATGCCCGAAATACTGCATAATTTCAGCTACCATTTCACACGTTGACGATGCAAACGGCTCGTGATAAACAATATCTGCATCATCAATAAAGCTCTCGCTTCTTCTGTGGTGGTCTATTACAACCTTAGTCTTTACAGTATCAATAAGCTCAGGCATTTCTGTATATTCAGGTATATGTGTGTCACATATTACAAGCAAGGTTTTAGGCGTAATAAAATCACGAAGTCCCTGCTTACCTATAAACATACCGTCGTGGTAATGATTTTCCTCAATCTTTTTAAGAAGAAGCTGCACTGTATCGTCCTTGGTTAAAAGAAGCACCTTTGCCTCTTTTTTAATATGGCTTGCCATACTTGCAATACCTATTGCCGCACCTATTGCATCAGCATCACTGTTACGGTGCCCCATAATAAGGACATTGTCAGATGCCTCCATAAGCTCTCTTAAGTTACTTGCCATAATGCGTGCTTTAACCTTTGTACGCTTTTCCGTTTCCTTAGAATTTCCGCCAAAGTAGCTGAATTTGCCTTTATTTCGGATAACCACCTGGTCACCGCCTCTGCCAAGCGCCATTTCAAGCGCCTTTTTGGAGGAAATGTCATTTTTGCTAAGCGACGAGCTTCCAATTCCTATACCGATGCTGACAGTTGGCGGAATTTTTGCGGACTCGTCAAAGGTTTTTACATTATTTAATATATCAAATTTCTTTTCTGTAAATTCATCAAGCTGTTTTTTCGTAAAAACACAAAGGTACTTGTCTTTTTCAATCTTTTTTACAAGACCGCCTGCATCCTGCACCCAGCCTATAATATTTTTGTCAAGAAGCGTTACTATATCAAGGCGTTCTTCATCGCTAAGCTCTGCTACAACCTCGTCAAAGTTATCAACCATAATCTGTGCAACAGCGCACGTTGCTTCCTCCAGTGCCTTTTTCGTATTTACAAGCTCTGTCACCTTTTCCATATAAAGCATTATTGCGGCGTGGTCAGGTGCTGTTCTTCGCTTAACACTTGAACGGACAATATAAATTTCTTCCCCGATATTTACCGTTATCGGTGTACGTCCGCCATCGTCATATATTTCACGTATTTTAATCTGCGGAATTATCTCACTGATTTTTTTATCTGAAATAGTTGTAAAAAGCTCTTTAAATGCACTGTTATACCACGCAACAGTTCCGTCAATTCTTATTCCTGCAATAGGGCTCATAGACTTAAAGAGTGCCTCATTATTCTGCAGCTCATTATCATCACTTGCCGCATCACTTATATATTCCTTCATTTTTTTAACGCGGCTTCGGTGCCACACGATTTTTTCCAGAATAATCAGCGATGAAAGTATAAGAATTGCCACAGAAAGAATTGTATGAGTTTTAATCATAAATATCGCACAGATAAATATAAATGCTGCAAAAAACGGAGTTGCCGCACGGGGCATAGAATCAATTTTCTCGTTCTTCTGCTTCATTTGGCTCTCCCCCTTCCTCTTCTTTCCCGATTTTTCTGAAATTTTTGAATGCATCAACTGATGCGAGCAGTATATAAACAACAAACAAATTTACATACGGACTAACGCCTGAAAAAACAGTAGAGAATAAGAATACAAAAATATGGATTATAATTCTAATCGGTGTGCTTTTTAAAATACGCCTGAGATAAAAGTCAACGAATGACATTCCTGCAAAAAAGCTTACTGCCGCAAGCACTATCAGTGCATTCAGAAAAATATAGGAAAATTTCCCCTCAGGACTTATAAAAAAGAGCGCAAATGAAAGCACCATAATAACAACAGCCGTTTTTGGAAGACGTACCTTTGCAAATGAATGTGTAATTCCCACGGGAAGTCTTCGCATCTGCGCAGTTACAAGCCACATTACACCATACCCTATCGCAAGGGAGGATATTACAAGAATTGACGGCACCATCATAACTGCAATGCGGCCGATTGTATCTATTAATGTGTCTATGGTTTCTGTGGGGATATTCACTCCGCTTTCCGTCAGAGATGCTATCTGCATCTTAAAAAGCTCCATCGGCATTCCCGTAAGGAATTGTGCCACACTCATTCCTGCTTTTAAAGCAGTA
>JAFSBF010000172.1 GCA_017441965.1 Clostridia bacterium
ACGCAGGGTTTGTGTTGCCATCGCAATTTCTGCTTCTCCTATTTTGCGCTTTTTGTCAAAATCCTCTTTTTTGTTTAAGAGGGGTTTTCCTATTCTCATTTTTATTCCTCCTGTGAATTTTGCGGCGGCAGCATTACTACGCCCGTCTGCGCTTCTTTATCCCCCTGCGTATTCTTTTCCTCCATAGTGCGGATTTTGCGCTCCTCTGCAGGGGAAAGTATTCCGTACATTACACGTCTTATTTCTTCAAGCGACCTTAGTGCCTTTATCGCATTGTTGAGCGAATTCATATCAACCTTTGAAAAAACTTTTTCATCGGTAACTATGCTGCCGTCCTCCGCCTTATCCTTAACAATATATCTGTAAAACTGGTTTTTATCGCCTGCCGCCTCGTCAAGCACATCTGAAAGCTTATCGGCAATTTTTATTTCCTTTGCAAGCTTTATTGCGGCAATATATGCCGCCTTGTCCGCACATTTTTCCATTACGTTTTCAAGATATTCCCGCTTTGCCTCACTCCATCTTTCAATCTGATAATGGCGATAGAGCGTTGCGGGATTTATGTTATGCTTTTTTGCAAGGGCTCCGGCAGTAATCTCCCCCGTTACAAATTCGGTTTTGAGGGCATTCCAGTCGTATTTAGTTTTCATTTAATCACCCTTTTATAGTAAAAGTATTATAGCTTTGATGCTCCAAGGTATCGAGTGGGTCGTATGTATACACCTCGCACTGCTTCGGCTGAGGATTTATTGGGTTTGCCATAAAAACATACCTCGCCTCATCATATATGTGGTCCTCTGCCGCAGTATCAATATCCTCAACATCGCTCTGACTGTATACGAGGGCAGGGATTGTCCGTATAAAATGCTTACACGTAGAAAAAACATAAAGCATCGGCACACCGTTTTCGTCAAAGGATAATCTGTTGTGAAACTGCATTTTTCCCGCTATGCGTGTATTATCACCTTTTTCAAAATATATACCCTCACGCTCCATCATTGCGCCTACGCTTTCGCCACGGCTTTCATCAAAAATTGACGGGTCAGCAATACCGTTTATATATTTGCCCCGAAGGTTTACATCCTCTTTTTCAATACTTTTGATTTTCTTTGCAATTTCACACGGCTCCCACCTTACCCCCTCGTTTGGCGTGCCCGTACACCCGTATAGCTCACGAATACGGTAAAGGCGTCTGTCGTGGTCTACTGCATACCACCCCACTGAAAACGGACGGGAATATCCAAAGTCAAAGCCTCTGTAAATTTTCCAGGTAAAGGGGATTTTAAATGGCTCTATAACGTGCGTATTCTTACGTGTAATGTATCCGTCAGGATTATTTCTCCACTGCGTGAAAACCTGCCCCGAAAAGCTGTCCCAGTCACCGTAAAGCAGTGCATTCCTCTCACACTCGGGAAGTGCGGCGAGCCTTGTTATATATTCAGGGTCGTTCTCCATCAGAATTTTGTTGTCAAATACACTTGACGGCACAAAAATTCTGCTTCGCCTTCGTATTTCGCTTTTTCCGTCGGGAAAAACAATTTTTACATCCTCATAGATTGTTGTCATCGGCGGTGCCGGTGTGATAAAGCGTTCCTTCACCCAGCCGTGCCCCACCCCTCCGGGGTTTGCCTGCGCACGTATGTAGCAGCGTGTGCCCGGCCCGTTTGGTCTGTTACGGCTGAAAAGGTAGCTGTATTCATCCCACGTAAAATGCGTCAACTCATCAAAATCTATAAAGTCATAGCGTTTTCCCTGATAATTTGTTCTGTCCTTTGTATGTTGCATAGCACCAAAATATATTTTTGCCCCGCTTGGAAAGGTCCAGCAGTGTTTTTGCTCGTTATATTTTGCCTCGGGAAAGGCAGGCGAATATATTTCTCTGCTTCTGTCTACAAGTTCAGAAAGCTGAGGGTAAGTTTTCCTTAAAATAAGTCCTCTGTAGTGAGGTATATGTACCTGCCTTAATGCCTCTGCCACAGCGCAATCGCTTTTTCCGCCACCTGCCGCACCGCCGTAGAGTGCTTCGTTTTCTTTTCGTTTCATAAAGATGCACTGACGTGGCTGCGGCTTCCA
>JAFSBF010000173.1 GCA_017441965.1 Clostridia bacterium
AATATCACTGAAGCCGTAAGGCTTCAATATCACTTTTGATTTATCAAAAATATCACTTCATCAAAGATGGTATATCACATAAATAAAACCACCCAAATCGGGTGGTTTTATTTATTCCAATATTCCGTTTTGAACTGTTCCCACAGTAAAAAACAAATCTCCGTGTTCCTCCGATGCAATTGTTCCTGCGGGAAACTCTATCGTAAGCTTATTTTCTTCATTTAATGAAAAGCTTTCGTTTCCCGTAATTTGTGAAAAATTAATCTTTTCAGGGAAATCCATAATTGCAATCTGTGTGCGTATATTTTCTGAAATAGCGCTTATATAATCATACCCCTCGTTAAAAAGGTCGCAAAGTGCGGACGGCATACTTCTGCGCATCATTAGCGGTGCACTCTCCTGCTGCATTGTGTCGGGAGAAACAGCATCTTTTTCCTGCAGCATATCGGGAACAATTGCCTCTTCCTGTGCTACAGACGGCTCATTTACTTCTTCTGCTGCCTCCAAAGCAGGTGTTGCTGTTTTTTCTTTGACAGTATTTTTATTTGCGCTACGGTTTTTATTTGGTGCTACCGAAGGAAGAACGTCAATCTTCTGAACTTCTTCATTTGTTTTAGGTTGTGCTTCTTCCTCTTTAATATCTGCCTTTTTTTCTATAATAGTATTTTTCACTTCAGGTGTATGATTTTCCGTGCGGTGTGAAATATTACTGTTGTAGTAGGAAATTACAGCAACCGCACATATAAATACCGCCGCACAAGAGGAGCAGGCCTTTACAAATTTTATAACCTTTGCTCTTTTCTGTCTCTTTTTCTCCAGTGCAAGCATAAGTGAATTATTAAGCTGCTGCGGAACACTGTCAGAGCATAACGCTTCTTTCATTAAATTGTCAAACTCTCTGTCTGTCATCACAGTTCTCCTTTCGCAAGTTTTTCCTTGATAATTTTCCGTGCTGAGTGAAGACGGCTTTTCACCGTTCCCTCGGGGCAGTTGAGTGTGCGTGCAATATCTCCTATCTGCATATCATATATATAGTGGAGAAGCATACACGTGCGCAGCTTTTCGTCAAGCGAGGAAATTGCCTTTTTCACATCATTTACAAGCTCCGTTTTGACAATATCCTCTTCAAGAGGAGTAGTCTCTGCGGTGTGGTAGCTATCCTCCAACGTAACGGTAGGGGCAATGGATTGTCTGCGCACCTCTTTACGTGCTTTGCTTTTCCAAAGTGAAATTGCAACTGTGCACAAATATGCAGAGGGGTTATTGTTTTCATCTATTGCGGAGATTTTTTCGATTGCCTTAATAAAGGTGTCCTGATACAAATCCTCCGCATCGTATGTATTACCGCACAGCCTCAGGCAAAAGTTATAAAGCTTTTTCCCGTGCAGGTCTATAAGGCGGTTTATATCGGATTGTTTCAAAATTCTAACCCCTTTCATAATGGTATACGTCATAAAACTTAAAAAGGTTCACGAAAAAATTATAACACATATTGAAAAAAAAGAAAAGCGGTGTTATAATTATTTAAAAAAAGGAATGTGTTTTTTTGAAAAAAGGAATTATTTCAGGCGGCTGGGCGCATTTTGTAACTATTACAAGACATCGCCACACCGTAATACGTCATTGTGCAAAGGCAGGCATACTGTGGCAGGGGTTAAGGCACGATTTGTCCAAGTATTCCCCGACGGAATTCTGGCAGGGAATGAAAAACTATGCAGGCGACCGCAGCCCCAATGAGGTCGAGCGTGAGGAAAAGGGATACAGCAGTGCGTGGCTTCATCATAAAGGCAGAAACAGACATCATTTTGAATACTGGACAGATTATAACCCCAAGGAGAGGCGCATTCTTCCTGTAAAAATGCCGATAAACTTTGTTGCGGAAATGTTTTGTGACCGTGTTGCCGCCAGCAAAATTTATCAGGGGGAAAATTATACAGACAGCTACCCCTATGAGTATTTTAAGAGGGGAAAGGCAACCAGGGTAATTCATCAGGAAACGTCAGATTTGCTCGAAGAGTGGCTTCTGATGCTAAAAGAAAGCGGCGAAGAAAAAACTCTCCGCCACATAAAAGAATGTCTTAAAAAAGGAAGCTATTAAAGACATATTGCCGCACACAGAAGAAGTATTCCACCCGGAACACCCATTCCCCCGGCAATCAGCGCCGAAAGGAGATTTATTCCAACCCCTTTAAATCCCATCATAGGCGCAAGCATATTATATAAGTAAAGAAGGGCAAAGCCGCCGATAATTCTGCAAAGAATATCTGCGGCATTTTTTATGTTCAGAAAAAACAGTATACATAAAAGCACACCCAATATAATCAGAAGTATGTTCATACAATCACCCCATAATATATTATGAGATGGTTTGGATTTTAAGAAGTCTTTTTAATTCTTCATCGGGATAAAACGGATGTGTTTTTCCCTCATACGTTATTGTGCGTTCGGTAAAGGTGGCTTTTGCAAGCTCGTACTGTGCAGTAACCATTTCAATAAGACCGTAGCGTGTCAGGACAACCAGCTTATCTTCATATAATATATATGTTGCAATGAATGTTCCCTGCTTTAAAACCTTATTTATATAAATTGCACTCAACACAATTGCGCCAATTTCAAATACCCACGAAAACGGGAGATATTTTGACACTGCAAAAATCACCAGACAAAAAATTGCCGCTTTTAAAAGTGCCTTTATCGTCTGCTTTTCATCCTTTTGTGTAACAGCTTTGCCACGATATATTTCTTTTTTTTCTTCCATAATAAACCCACCTTTTATAATATCCAGTCAACAATGACACTGCGAAGCTCATTTTCCTCGGTTTCTAAAATCGCAAATGACGGCTTACCGCCGCGCGGCTGCGATACACTGCCCGGATTAAGGATAAGGAAGCCATCCTCGCTCTTTTTAAGGCAGCTTTGATGTGTGTGCCCGAAGAGTGCCGCCTCACACCCTTTTTGACGTGCAATATTTTCAAGCCGCTCAGTGCCCATCCTGACACCGAGCGTATGTCCGTGACAAATAAAAATTTTACGGCCGTCAAATTCTATAACTCTTTCATAATCGCCCTGACGCAGAAAATCGTTGTTTCCTAAAACTGATACAACCCTTATCGGGTAATACATCGTTTCAAGGTAGTCTGTGTCGCGGGCAATGTCGCCAAGGTGTATTATTAAATCAAGCTTACCTGATGCGGCTATTGCTGCCTCGCACGCAGATACGTTATTATGACTGTCAGAAAGTACAATTGCACGCATTTATTATTCCCCTTTCAAGAGTATTTTATAGAAAAGAACACAATTTGTCAAGACGGCATATATTAGAGGTAGAAGGGATGGGATATATATGCAGGATATTATTGAAAAGCTTAAAGCTATGGATAAGAGAGAGCTTGACGATATGGTGAAAAAGGCGAAAAACTTTGTAGCAACGCCCGAGGGTCAGGCATTGGCGCAAAAAATAAAAAACGGTGAGGGACTTTCTGAAATAGGCTTAGGAGCGGAGCAGCAAAATAATATAAAGAAAGAACTAAGTCAAAATCCGAGTATAGCAAAGACCATCTTTGATATTTTAAACGGAAAAGGGTGAGGGTATGGACCTTGAACAGGAAATTTCAAAGGCACTTGCAGACCCCGATATAATGAATAAGGTTTCAGACGTGCTTTCTTCGCTTGGTAACGGCAGCGATACTAATAAAGAAAGTAACAGTTCTGAACAAAGTCAGGAAAAGAGCATAGCAAATGTTCTTGGAAAGCTTGGCGGAGCAGTTGTAGATGACAGAACACGTCTTCTGATGGCAATAAAACCGTTTTTAAGTCAGAAGAGGGCGCCGTATATGGACAGTGCCGTTACAATACTTAAGCTTGCATCTATGGGAAAGCTCGGCAAGGACCTGAAACTTTTTTAAAGGAGGGAAAGGTATGCGTGTAACACAGATGAATGCTTTTCCCGAAAAGGAAGGCACTCCATACCGCGTGCAGTATCGCAGCGTACAGCGGCATTATCCGCTTAACCCTGTAAATAATACTGCAAAAAAGCTCAGCCGGGTTTTTTCAAAATTTGAAACGGATGACTATATCTTAGCGGCAATTATTATCGTTTTAATATTAGAAGGATGCGATGATTATATACTGCTTGCGGCACTGGGATATTTATTCGTAATGGGTTTCGATTGGGGATGAGAGCATCATCCCCAAAATTTTTTCAAAAAACGACAAAAAGGTGTTGACAAAGCAGGTAGGGATGTGGTAATATAACACACGTTGTCGCTTTGAAAAGTCAGACACAAAAAAACTTAAAAAAGTTTAAAAAAAGTGTTGACAAAGAAGCTTTGGCGATGTATAATAAACAAGCTCGCTAAAAAAAGCGGCGCACATTGAACCTTGAAAATTAAATAGCGTAAGGGCTCAAAAGAAATTTTCTTTTTGAGATTAACTTTAGGCGAATACAAGCCAGACAGTACAGT
>JAFSBF010000174.1 GCA_017441965.1 Clostridia bacterium
CGTCTCTTGTGAGGACAATTCCCACCACAATTATCGGCGAGGTCAGGCAGACACGTGCCCCTGCCGTATTTTTAGAGCTTGGCTATCACGATAATGTAGATGATGCAACCTGGGTAGAGGAAAACATACAAAGGATAGCCGCAAATTTAGTTCTTTCACTGACACAGTATTTTGGAATTCCGTTTGTAGAACCCGTTCCCCCAAGAACGGGTAGGGTAAATGTTTCGAGCGGAACGCTCAATCTTCGTTCCCGTCCCAATACGTCCTCAAGAATAATTGCATCTATGCCAAATGGTTCTACGCTCAGCGTTTTGGGACAGTGGCAGGACTGGTATGTTGTAAATTACAGAGGTCTTGTAGGGTATGCCGCATCGAGGTTTGTAAATATTACGTAAATATACTTGATAAATTTAAAAAAGTGTCATATAATCATCATATACAGGTTGTAAACCTGTATATGATGATTATGGAGGAAAAGATATGACCTTTTTTGTTATAGCAATTCTTATCGGATTTATATTTATTAATTACAGTGCAAACCATATCCCGAAAACGGGACGCAGTGCAGATGCCAGGGGTGAAATTATTGAGGCTGTCATCACAAACCGTGCAAAAAGCGCTGACCGAAGTGCCGTTATGCGCCTTGTACATAACAACCGTAAATTTCACGTGAAGATGAAACCGACAGAGGCGCATCTGTGGATAAAGGGTGACACTGTAAGAATTATTCTTTCAGAAAACGGAAAGAATTACAGAGTTCTCTTTGGGGAGTATTTCAGGGAAAATGAGGCTCGCATACGTGAATATGCACTGTCAATGCTTGAAAAAAGAGTTAATGTGAATTTTATAGCAGCAAAGCTTTCTAAATATACAAAAGAAAGCTTTGAAGCAATTAAAGCCTCAAAGCTTGAATCACAGCGTATTTTCACCTTTGTAACACTTATGGGAATACTTGATATATATACAGTTGTTACGGGTGTTGCGGGCGCAGTATTTCTTTTCTGGTGCGCAAAGAAAACGCCGTCATTTGGTGATTTGATTGTACCGCTTTTAATTATCGTGGTTCTTATATGGATGCTTTATAACACAAATGAAACGTGTAAAGGTATTATAAAAAAAGCAGAAAGTGAAACTAAAGCCTGATGGGTGTAAAACGAAATTCCTCTCCGCCTTCTATGCCATGTGCAAGGTTATAGACGTCGGTGCTTCGGCATTCAAGGAGGAAAATATCATCGTCTTTTATGGCGCCGCCTCTTGTCCTTATGGGAAGTGAGGCGGTTTTTTTCATTTCCTTTAAAGCTTTGCTGCCCGTTTCGTTAAAGGCGAGCGGGCGTATATATGTCGGCTCGGGAACGGCTTTAAAGCAGTTGTTTATAAGAAGATTGCAAAGAATTCTCCTTATTCTGCTTTGCGTGTAACGTCTGGTGGAAACGGCTGAAACAATTTCGTCAAAGGTATTAAGCTGTGATGCCTTTTTAAGCCGCACGGCAAGCTCTTCATTGCAATCGGGGATAAGGCAAAGCTCCTCTGCGCTTGCGGTTTTAAGGCGTAATGCAATGAAAAGATCAAAATTTTTCATAAAAAGCGGAGAAGACTCAAATTTATAAAGCATATACTTGTCCGCATCTTTGCCGCTTTCTATAAGTGAGCGCACAAACGATGCCGATGGGATTTCTTTTTCGCAGGATTTTTCGTTATAGCCTGCCCCCATACGCTTTATTGTGACGGGTTTTATATCAGAACGTATGGCTTTAAGCGCACGTATGTATTCTACGGCAAGAATATTGTTGGGGCTTTCAAGAAGAGAGGCATCTGCCCCCATTTTACTCAGCGCATAGGTGCGTGCGGCAGGAAACGAGGCACCACGGGAAAGCTTTTCATCGAGTGCTTTACAAAAAGAGGGGCTTTCTTCGTTTAATATATCTGCTAAAGAAGTAAGTGCATCAATATCTCCGCACTCACTTCCAAACCACAGAGTATCTATGACGTTGCACGCATCAAGGATTTTTACACCGCCCCTTGCAAACCCTTCGGCAGACGAAAGGGCAAAAACCGCAGGAAGCTCCAAAACGAGATCAACGCCATTTTTAAGTGCGGCACAGGCACGCTCTGCTTTTTTATATATACTGCACTCGCCACGCTGAACAAAATTACCGCTCATTATTGCAACTACAGCGTCACTTTCTTGGCGCATATTGTCAATTAAGAGCTTGTGCCCTGCGTGAAAAGGGTTGAATTCTGCAATTAAAGCACTTATTTTCATAAAATCACTCGCTTTTTTGCTAAAAGTTATTGAAAATTCCATATTTATATTATATACTATATGATTAGAAAAATAAAGTTTTTTGGAGGAATATTTTTATGAGTAAATTTTTGAACACAATTAAGGAGAGAGCGAGAGCTGATAAAAAGACTATCGTTCTTCCCGAATCAATGGACAGACGTACCTGGGAAGCGGCAGAAACAATTCTTAAAGAAGACATTGCAAACATCGTAATTATCGGTACTCCCAAAGAGGTTGAGGAAAATTCCAAAGGACTTGACATCAGCGGTGCAACAGTAATTGACCCCTTTACATATGAAAAAACAGAAGAATACTTAAACCTTTTTGTAGAGCTTAGAAAATCCAAGGGTGTAACCTACGAGCAGGCAAAGGAAATCGTGCTCGGTGACTATATGTATTATGCGTGCCTTATGGTTAAGGCAGGTGACGCAGACGGTGTTGTTTCAGGTGCGTGCCACTCAACTGCAAACACACTTCGTCCTTCTCTTCAGATTATCAAGACAAAGCCCGGTGTAAAGCTTGTTTCAGCTTTCTTCCTTATGGTTGTTCCGGATTGTGAGTACGGTGCAAACGGTACATTCGTATTTGCTGACAGCGGTCTTGTTCAGAACCCCAACAGTGAAGAGCTTGCAGCAATCGCAGCTTCTTCTGCAGAAAGCTTTGAGCTTTTAGTAGGGGAAAAGGCATATGTTGCTATGCTTTCTCATTCCACAAAGGGCAGTGCGGCACACGCTGATGTTGATAAGGTTACAGAGGCTACACGCATCTGCAAGGAAACCTTTCCCGAAGTATGCGTTGACGGTGAATTACAGCTTGATGCGGCAATCGTTCCGTCAGTTGGTTCTTCAAAGGCTCCCGGTTCACCCGTTGCAGGTAAGGCAAATGTACTTGTATATCCTGACCTTGATGCAGGTAATATCGGATACAAGCTTGTTCAGCGTCTTGCAAAGGCTGAAGCATACGGCCCAGTTACTCAGGGTATTGCAATGCCTATCAACGACCTTTCAAGAGGATGCAGTGCAGAGGATATCGTAGGCGTTGTTGCAATCACATGTGTACAGGCTCAGGCACAGAAATAATTAAGGCATACGGAGTTTTAGCTTTGTGTGCGTGAACACAAAATAGTGAAAGGAAGTTTTTATAATGAAAATTCTTGTTATCAATGCAGGAAGCTCTTCTCTTAAATATCAGCTTATCGATATGGATAATAAGGCTGTTATGGCAAAGGGCCTTTGCGAAAGAATTACTATTGACGGAAGTAAGCTTAATCACACCCCTGCAGGCGGCGAAAAGGTTGTAATTGAAAGCCCCATGCCCACCCACGCAGAGGCTATTAAGCTTGTAATTGATGCTCTCGTTGACAAAAACCACGGTGTTATTGCATCTATGAGTGAGATTGGTGCAGTTGGCCACCGTGTTGTTCACGGTGGTGAAAGCTTCAGCGAAAGTGTTGTTATCACTGATGAAGTTAAAGAGGCAATCAAGGGATGTATCGAGCTTGCTCCTCTTCACAACCCTGCAAACCTTATCGGTATTGAGGCGTGCGAGAAGGTAATGCCCGGCGTTCCCCAGGTTGCAGTTTTTGATACTGCATTCCATCAGACAATGCCCGAGGAGGCATATCTCTACGGTATCCCTTATGAGTACTATGAAAAGTATAAAATCAGACGTTACGGCTTCCACGGTACAAGCCATAACTACGTTTCAGGTAAGGCGGCAGAGCTTCTCGGAAAGTCAATTAATGACCTTAAAATTATTACCTGCCATCTTGGAAACGGCTCCAGTGTTGCGGCAGTTAAGAACGGTAAGGTAATTGATACAACGATGGGACTTACACCTCTTGCAGGTATCCTTATGGGTACAAGAAGCGGTGACATCGACCCCGCAATCGTAACCTTCCTTATGGAAAAGGAAAACTTGGGCATCGACGAAATCAATGCAGTTCTTAATAAGAAGAGCGGTGTTTTTGGTGTGAGCGGTGTTTCAAGTGACTTCCGTGACCTTGCAGATGCAGCTGATAAGGGCAATAAGCGTGCAGAGGCAGCTCTCAAGATGTTCTGCTACGGAATAAAGAAATATATTGGTAGCTATGCAGCAGCAATGGGCGGAGTAGATGCAGTAGTATTTACAGCAGGTGTAGGTGAAAATGACAGTGCTACACGAAAAGGTATTACAGAAGGTCTTGAGTTCCTCGGAATAAAGATTGACGCAGAAAAGAATAAGCTTCGCGGTCAGGCAATCGATGTTTCGGCAGAGGGTGCAACGGTAAGAACTCTTGTTATTCCCACTGATGAGGAAATGATGATAGCTACAGAAACACAGAGATTGACAAAATAATTGTTGACAATTAAAATTTTTGATAGTATAATATGTAGGCGCCTGCTTTTGGGCGTTAGGTGTTTGATATGAAGATAAATATTGCATCTGTACTGAAAAACGAGGGTGCTTCGATGAATTTTTCAGGCTCTGTGGAGCTTGGGAAGACTAAGTTTATGGGCAGCACTCTTGATTTCGAGAAACCGCTCGAAGTTGTCGGCAATGTTCTTAACATTGGCGGAACAATAGAAATAAGGGCGGAGATAAAGGGTAGCTATGTCACGCAGTGCTCCCGTTGCGGTGATGATGTCAGGGAAAGCCTTTTTGCAGAGCTTTTTGAAAGCATAGCAGGTGACTTTTCCGATGCGGACGAGGAGTGCGTAAGTATCCAGGGCACAGTTATGGATATTGGCGGTGCGGTTGATGCGTGCATATTTAACAGTATTCCGCTGCAGTTTCTTTGCAGTGAGGAGTGCAAAGGCTTGTGCCACGTATGCGGCATAAACCTTAATAAAAATAAATGCAATTGCGAAGATGAGGTCTATGACCCGAGATTCGCCATCTTTAGAAATTTGAGTAAAGAGGTGTAGAAAATGGCAGTTCCAAAGAGAAGAACTTCTAAGGCAAGAAGAGATAAAAGAAGAGCTAATTGGAAACTTGAGGTACCCGGTATGGTTAAATGCTCAAACTGCGGTGAGCTTATTAAGGCACACATCGTATGTAAGCATTGCGGTTACTACAAGGGCGTTCAGGTTGTTAAAAAAGCAGCTAACGACTAAAAAACAGTTTGCCGTCCCGAATTTCGGGAC
>JAFSBF010000175.1 GCA_017441965.1 Clostridia bacterium
AAGGTTATTGCCGCAGATATTAAAAAGGGGCCGCTCTATCAGGCTGAAAAAAACATTACTCTTTTTGATGCGGAGGATGTTGTTGAAACAAGGCTTTCTGACGGCTTTTGTGCAATAAAGGATGAAGAGGCGGAGTGTGCCATCATCGCAGGAATGGGCGGCGAAACAATTGCAAGCATCCTTGAAAACGAAAAGGGATGTACTTATTTTGTACTGCAGATGCAGACGGCACACAGACACCTTCGGGAATATCTGTGTGAAAATAACTATGTAATAGAAAAGGAAGCCATTTGCCAAGAGGGCAGAAAAATGTATACGGCACTTCTTGCAAAACGTGGCGAAAGCCCTGAGCTTAGTGAAGTTGAACTGGAAATAGGGCCGTTTCTTATAAAGCACAGACCGCCGCTTTTTGATGAATACGTGCGTTACCGTTTATATGAAATAGACGTTATCCTTAAAAACATTTCCTCCTCCCCTTCTGCAAAGGAAAGAGAGGAAAACTGTCTTTATCTTAAAGCAGAATATGAAAAATTGCTTGAAGGAGCATAATCATGGTAAAGTTAAAGGAAATTACTGATTATATTGAACAGCTTTTTCCAAAAGAATACGCCGAGGATTTTGACAATGTCGGTTTACTTGTAGGGCGCAGTGATAAAGAGGTTACAAAGGTGCTTTTGTGCCTTGATGCCAATAAAAACGTAGTGCGTGAGGCGGCACAATCAGGGGCAGAGCTTATCATTACGCATCACCCCGTAATATTTAACCCTATTAAAAATATTACTGATAACTCAGACGAGGGGGAAATGCTCCTTTCTGCAATCGAAAACGGTATCAGCATATACAGCGCACACACAAATCTTGACAGTGCACCTATGGGACTTACTGACGAGGTATGCTCTCTTCTCTCCCTCTCCCCTGTTTCAAACCTTGAGGGCGTTTTGGGAAGGCTTTGCAAAGTGCCTAAAGGTACTACAGCAAAATCACTGTGCGAAAAAATCAAGAAAGAATTTGGTATTAAAAAGCTTTTTTCAACCTTTAGCGCTGACAGAGAAATAAAAACCGTTGCAGTATGTAACGGCAGCGGCAGCGGTGAGCTTTGCACCATAGCAAAGAACCTTGGTGCAGACGTATATATTTCAGGTGATTTAAAGCATCACGAAATGTGTGCATTTAAAATCAGCGACAATATTGATTTTATTGAAATGCGTCATTTTGACAGTGAGATAATTGTGACAAAGCTCCTTGAGCGTAAGCTTACACAAAAGTTTGAGGGGAAGCTTAGCATATGCATAAGCGAGGCTGAAACCTCCCCCTTAATTGACACAGATTGTATTTTATGATAAAATACAATCTGCTAAATACTTGAGCAGCCTGAACGGTCGCGGCAGCGATTTTTCGCTGATGAGGAAAGTCCGAGCTTCACAGGACAGGATGCCGGAGAAATCCCGGTGGAGGCGACTCTAAGGAAAGTGCAACAGAAATAAACCGCCCGATTTTATCGGGTAAGGGTGGAAAGGCGGGGTAAGAGCCCACCGACATTGCGGTAACGCTTTGTGCCATGTAAACCCCATCTGAAGCAACGCCGACAGGATTGGTTTGTCCGACCTATAATCCGACGGGCGGCTGGAGCCGTGTAGAGATATACGGCGTAGATAGATGACCGTTTTAAATGACAGAACTCGGCTTACAGGGCTGCTCACAAAAAAGAGGATGTAAAATTTACATCCTCTTTTTTGTAATGTAAAATTGAAAGTTGAAAGTTGAAAATTCAGGATACATTGTCATTTTTTAATTTATCATATCCCCGCTCTAAATCAGGCTAAGTTGCTTTAATACGAACACCCATAAAAATACTGTTACAATACAAAGTACTGTACCAAATGCCACAATCTGTGCCGCAAGCTCCCCATCACCGTCCATTGAAAGTGCCATCGGATATGATGAAACTGCCGTCGGTGCAGCAAGTGCCGCTATTAAAAGAGCTAAATCTCCATTGCGCATTCCCATAAGGGCAGCTATAAAAATGCCGATAAACGGCACAGCTACAAGCTTACCGAAAACCGTAATAAAGAGGTGTCTCAGATTTCCTCTGACCTTTTTAATGTCAATTGATGCACCAAGCAGGACAAGTGCAAGAGGTGTCGCAATTTTTGAAATATCGCCAAGTGCATTTGTTAAAACGCTACCAAGCTTAATACCGCTTACAAGCGCAAGCATACCAAGCAAAGATGCAATTGTCAGAGGATTTGTTATAATTCCCTTTAATATCTTTTTAAAGCTCGGCTTTGTGCCACGGAAAACCTCCAGAACAACAACAGATAAAATATTAATTACAGGGATAATGATTGTAACTGCAACAGATATTTTTCCAAGTATCTGCTCACCGCAAAGAGATACGCAGAGAGGAACACCGAAGATTACAAAATTACTGCGGCACATACCCTGCACCATTACGCCACGCTTTCGTGGGTCTTTTTCAATTAGACAAATCAGCACGGAAGAAAGCGCAAATGCAGACATAAGAACGATTGATGCATAAAGTGCCGCCCTAATATCCTTTATATCATCAATTGATGAGTTATATATATTATAAAAAATCAAAGCGGGAAGAAACACCTTGAAAACTGCTGTATTCATTTTTTTAACAGTAGCATCATCAAAAATATGTACCCTCAGCATAAATGCGCCGAGGAGCATTAATATTATAAGCGGTGCTACCACTTTAAAAGAAAGTATTAAATTCTCCATTGTTCACTCTCCATTATTCATTTTCAATCACGTAAATATATCCGTCACTTACCGCCGTTATATTTCCTTCAAGGTCTGTGCGGTGTACCCTCGCCCCAATAGCCTCTATCTGCGACAGCACGGCAGACGCCGGGAAACCGTAGGAATTATCACGTCCCACAGAAATCACCACATCCTTTGGGCTTACAGCGCTCAGATATCGGTGCGTTGTAGACGTTAAGCTTCCGTGGTGCCCTGCCTTAAGAATATCAGCCGTTAAATCAAACCCTCCATTTATCATTTCCTCCTCCGCAGTTGCCTCCGCATCTGCAGAAAAAAGTACTTGAGTGTCTTTATATGAAAGCTTTGTTACGGCAGAATAATTATTCATTCTTATATATTCCTCCAAAAGAGGTGACAAGACCTTAATTGAATAAGGTTCAATCTCAATATCATACCCCGTAGATATATACACACATTCACATTCGTTTCCCACAAGCGCATCAAGCATTTTTTCATACGTTTTTGTAGTGTGGGGCACATTGGGCATATAAAATGTGCCTACGGAAAAGCTTTCAAGAATATGTGCCATACCGCCTATATGGTCACTGTGCGGATGCGTTGCAATAACATAATCTATATGGGTGTACCCTTTGTCCCTTATATACGCCTCCAGTGTTTTTCCAAAAGAACTTTCCGCCGCATCTATCAGCATACATTTTCCGTCGGGAAGCTCAACAAATGCACAATCCGCCTGACCGCAATCAAGAAAATGCACCTTCAGCACCTTTGTGTCTGTAATGCTGACAGTGTAATCATCGCCGCTCCATAGTACATTATAGCCAAAAGCCTCCGAGAGTGCCCGAAGCGGCACCATTATTCTGTCATTCGTTATTTTAGGCGGTGCAGGAAGCTCTATTTCCTGACCGTTCTTTATAAATCTTCCGCTGTCGGGATATATCTGCACCAATATTCCATCCTTTGCCGCCGCCGCAAAACGGTCTTCATCGTCCCATACAACCTCTGCGCCCAGCGTTTCAAACACGTCACGAAGCGGAATTAAGGTAGAGCCGTTTTCAATATATGGAGCAGTGCTTGTCTGCACTCTTTCCCCGTTAACAAGTATTTTCACATCATATGTTGCAAACGCTGCATATGACAGCATAAAAACAGTTATGGCAAGCATAATTATGCCTGCCGTAACTGTTTTATCGCATAGGAAATTGCGTTTTCTGTCGCGAGCGACATTTGCCTTGTTTAAATTTAGTCGGAATGCGAAATGGGTGAAGCGGCGCGCTTCTTTTTTGATGTTTAATTTCATTCTTTACAGTTCTCCATTACCATACGTCGTTTCTGCTTTCACCGTTTATAAATGCTGAGATATTATCTGCCGTCATACTGACGCACCTTGCCCTTGCCTCAAATGACGACCAGGCAATATGCGGAGTGTATATAACCTTTTCTTTGTCCTTTATATTTAAAATGGGACTTTCTGCTGCGGGCGGTTCTACTGAATACACATCAAGACCGCATCCTGCAATAGTGCCATTATTAACTGCACGTGCGAGAGCATCCTCATCAATAACTGCGCCCCTGCCGACATTTATTATAACGGCAGTTTTTTTCATAAGGGAAAGCTCCCTCTCCCCGATAAGATGCAGTGTCTTTTCGTTAAGCGGTGCGTGTACACTTATAATGTCACTTTCCATAAGGAGAGTATCAAGGGGGATATTTTCATACTTCTCCTCCCTTTTAGCTCCGCTTATACTGCTGTAACGTACCTCTGCACCAAATGCCGCCGCACAATCCGCAACGGCACGCCCGATTGCACCCATACCTATAATGCCCCATTTTTTGCCCGATATTTCAAAAAAGGGACGTCCGAGGTGATTTGCAATACCACTGTCGCTGTACTTGCCGCTTTTTACAAAATCATCATAATAACGCATATTTTCAATTAAATCAAAAAGCAGTGCAAACGTATGCTGACAAACGCTCTGCGTGCAATAGCCCGGAACATTGCGTACCTTTATATTATGCTCCCTGCAATAAGAAATATCTATATTATTATACCCTACTGCAAAAACGCATATAAGCTTAATATTTTGTGCCCCGCTTAAAACCTCACCGTCAAGCACAACCTTATTGACAACCACAACGTCTGCATCCTTTATACGCTCCTTACGCTCATCAGGCAGAGTGTTTGGGTACTTTATAACCTCGCCCACCTTTTCAAGCGGCGAAAAATCAATATCTGCCCCCATAGTTGCGGCATCGAGCAATACTATCTTCATCAGTTTTCCTCCAGCTTTTTAAGCTCCTTCATATCTGCATCTTGATTATCGTGGTTTTTGTGGTTGTTTTTAAGTATTTTAAGGTCGGAGAAATTAACCTCCATAAGCTGATTTTCTCCCTCACCCTCAAGCATTACCTTTGCAATACCTTTAAGTATTGTTACGCTCTGTACTGTGCCCTTTCCGTTTGGTGTCTGGACAATTGCGCCAACCGCAGGTGCAAGCTTTAAAAATTCGTCATAACAGTTCTGCTCATACTTAAGGCAGCACATAAGTCGTCCGCAATTACCTGAAATCTTTGTAGGGTTAAGGCTTAAGCCCTGCTCCTTTGCCATTTTGATAGACACGGGGTGGAAGCCGTCAAGGAAGCTGCTGCAGCAAAGCTTTCTTCCGCAAATACCTATTCCGCCGAGCATTTTCGCCTCGTCACGAATACCAATCTGACGAAGCTCTATCCTCGTTCTGAAAACGCCTGCAAGGTCCTTTACAAGCTCACGGAAATCTACTCTGCCCTCTGCAGTGAAGTAGAAAAGAATTTTATTTGCATCAAAGGTATATTCTACATCTACAAGCTTCATATCAAGCTTATGCTTTAATATCTTTTCCTCACAGATTGCAAAAGCCTCTTGCTCCTTTTTCTTGTTTTTCTCTACCTGAGCTTTGTCCTGTTCTGTCGCAATTCTTACAATTTCCTTAAGAGGAGCAACAATCTCCTCCTCGCCCACTTCACGCTCTGTCATTGCCACAGTTCCGTATTCAAGGCCGCGTGCAGTTTCGACAATTACTGCCTGTCCCTGCTGCGGCGCAAACTTACCGGGTGCAAAAAAGTATGCTTTTCCCGTTTCTTTAAATTTAACTCCTACTACCTTTACCATTAATATCCTCCCAACAATTAATCAGCATATTAACAATCCATAACTCATATTTCATTGAAACATTAAGCTCCGAACGCACCTTTGCAGTACGCTCTATAATACTGAGCACAGATGACGAAGTGACCTTTGCACAAAAACCTTCTATCAAAGCACTCATATCCTGATTTATTACACGTGCGCCCGTTTTTATTGCAAGTACGTCACGCATAAAGCTTGCAAACAAATCAAAGTACAAATCACAGTTTTCAAAAGCACCCTTTCCGCCCTTTGCACCAAAAGCCTCGGAGAGCTTGAAAATCGACATTCTGTCCCCCGTAAGAGTAGCAATTGCCCGAAACATCTTGTTTCGTGTTTCGAAAAATTCTTCATTTTCCAAAATATCTGTTGCCCTTCCTATAACGCCGCCGCTATAGAGCGAAACAAATGGGATTGCATCCTTTTTTAAGGGATACTGCCGTAAAAGATACTCACTTATTTCTTTTTCTGAAAAAGGTTCAAACACAACCTTGTTTCCACGTGAACGTATCGTGGGAAGAAGGTTTTTTATATTTTCAGAAAGCAGTATTATAACTGCATATGCGGGTGGCTCCTCAAAAGACTTCAAAAGAGCATTCTGTGCATCATTATTCATATTATCGGCATTTCTGACGATACAGATTTTACGTGATGACAGTGCAGGCTTTATATAAAGCTCCTCATTCATCTGCCTGATGTCCTCAACCTTTATCTGTCCGCCTCCCCCCACAACAAACAAATCACTATGGGTATTTGCAATATGCTTCTTGCAATCAGGGCAAACTCCGCACGGTTTATTTTCGCCCGTGCAGTGAATTGCATTTGCAAAAATACGTGCCGTCGTATATTTACCGATGCCCTTTATCCCCTCGAAAATATACGCCTGACGTACATTTCCGCTTCTTGCACTTGCAATAAGAGACCGAAATGCCTTTTGCGTTGTCAGATAATTCCCCATTTTTCTTTACCCGTTTTCACAAAATATTTTACTGTGCGTACTGCGATAAGATTTAAGACATAAAGCACAAGACTTATTGCCATACCAACCAGAAATCCGTTCATAAGGCGTGTAAAGATAACGGATGAGGTAGTAAATACATGGCAAAAGCTGTTTAATACCGATGCAAAAAGAATTGACGAGCCTACAGTTAAGCACCACTGAAGAAGCGTGCACCGTGTGTTTTTGATATAGTACAGAAGAAGCACCAGGCACGGCCAGCCGATAAGAAATTCCTTTGTTCGTGGGCGTGCGGGCATAATCTGGGTAATTGTGTTGCGCATAAAGTTTTCAAGTGGTGAAATACTCGTAACATTTCCGCTGCGGATAAGATATATCGCACCTGCTGCGCCAATTGCGCCTGCAATAATCACCCAGTAAACCTTTATATCTGCATTAAGGCATTTTATTACCTTTTTCATAAAATGCTCGTCCGTATTTTCACCAAATATCAAAACAAATGCCACTGCACTGTATGCTATCGGGATAATAAGCGAAAGCTTTATTCCCCTGAAAATTATTGAATTGAGGTAATAGTCAAGTCCTGACAGAAGAACTGTCTGCACAAATCCGCAAAGTGCAAGGCACAAAAGCGTAAGTGCAAGCGTGGAAACAATAAGCATAGCATCAGAGAGCTTTTTACGCATATTCTTGATAAATACCATTACTGCCGTAAAGGAGAAGCAGGAGGAAATAAGTGCAAAAAGAGTAGGATAAAGAAGCACTACTGCCTCAGGCGCAATATACGTAAAGAACACACCGAGGAGGCTTGCAATAATACCAAGAATGTAAAGCACGGGCATCTTCTTTCCGAAAAGCCATTCGAGCATCATAACACCCATAAGTATAATGAGCACCAATGCCGCCGCACTTACCAATTTTCTGTTAACTGTGTAGTCATAACGCATATCATAGCTTTGCGTATTAAAGCCTGCATCGGAAAGCTTTTCCATAACTGTCTTCGTAGCGATATTTGTTTTCTCGCTTTTTTTGCCGAAGGTATCAGTTCCGTTTGTAAGCTGATTTATCGTAACAAATCTGATATTTCTGTCAATAACGGAGTTAAGGATTTGGTAATAGCGCTTGTCTGAAATGGTTGCGCCCGTATTCTTCGTTTCAAAATCTGCCGTGTCATAGCCACGCAGAACTTTTCCGTCTGCACTTTTTATAAGCTTTTCATAGCCGATAGGCTTCTGATTTGAAAGCTGCGTCTGATTTTCCGTCAGGATAAGATAAAGGTCACGCTCCTTAATCATACTGCAAAGTGCAGTGTAATTCTTTTTCTCCATTTTTTCCTGCGCCGAGCTGTCCTGTCCTTTTTTAAGGTTTATGAACTTTATACCGTACTTATTTACAATTTCATCTATATGCTTAATGTAACGGGTCTCTGAATATGCATTTACCATCATAGAAAGAACAATGTCAAAGCCCTTTTTATGTGCATACTCAATTTTCTGCTCGTCAAAGCCGACCGCTACCTTCCACGCATCGCTTACGCCCTCATAAATAACGTATACGTCAGCACCGAGCGGTGTGGTCTTTTTTACATATTCATTTTCGGCATACTTTGCACTTATCCACTTATCCAGAAATTCTTTACGCTCAGGACGTTTGGATATAAGAACATAGCTGTCATTATGAATTTTTCTGTCACCGGAGAGCTGCTTTATAATATCTTCGCTCTCGTCATCGTACTTATGACACAAAACATTGTATTTTATTCCCGTAATATCGCCTGCTGAAATGAGGGAGTTAATACTCTCCTCCCCTATAAGAAGTGTTTTTACACCCATTTTCTTATTTTCATCAAGGGTTTTGTCAAATTCCTCCTGACTTAGTACCATTGCCGCATTATTGTAATTAAGTGCAAAAACCACATCATTATTTCTTTTCTCATTTTCTGCTCTGTGAAAAAACGTGGGTGCCATAATACCTACAATAAGCAGTATTATCATAAGACGGATAGCCAAGCTTCTTTTTATCATTTTCCCTCTCCTTTACTGCGGATTGTCCGCATTTCTTCCCTTTATCACCGTTTTTAAAACTCCGCTTGCTGCCAACGCTGCAATGTATACTATTGCGCAAAGTGCAAGCGGCAGTAAAAATGTAAATCTGCCGTACGTAATTGTGGGAAACATCGTTTTACACACTATAAATCCGACAAGCGCACACACGCCTGATATAATTATTTTTAAAAGATTTTTTCCCAGATCGCTGTCCATATAGTTTCCTATAACCTTTTTCATTCCAAAGGCAATCAAAGCTGCATAAAGCGTAAAGAGTAGCGTTGTAGTCACCGCTACAACAAAAACTTTTCCGCCCGAGAGCAGATTTAAAACTATTTTCAGTGCTATTACCAGCATTGTTCCTGCCACGGTATACGAATACCCCGCATCAAGGTATAAAAGCTTATTGAAAAGCTCCTGACAGACATAGCCCAGTGCGCCCATTGTATAAACAGCAAAAAGCACCGCCGTAGTTTTTGTAAGGTCAGGCGTAAACTGCCCACGCTCATAAAGAACGGCTATAAGCTGATTTCCAAAGCAGCTTACCGTTAATATAAACGGAATGAATATCACAAACATTACTACAATGATGTATTTTACAAGGGAGCGTACATATTCTGTATTACCCTCCTCATAGTTACGGCTGATTGAGGGGAAAACGACATTACTCATCGCAACCACAAAGACACTTGCTATAGTGATAAATAGGTTTGATGCGTAGTTTATGGTTGTTGCCGCACCGCTATCACCGCTTACAAACGCCTTATCAATCATAAAGCATACCTGAAACATCATATTTGATATGAAAATCCATATAAGCTCACGATTTCCGCCTGAAGAGGGCTTTTCACATTTTCCGCCCGTAAAAAGGCGATAACCCTTTTTATAAAAAGACGGGAGCTGCACTGCAATATGCAAAAACCATCCGATTGTTGTCACTATTCCCACTGTTATAATATCGACATTTTTTATAAAGAGGGATGCTATTATAACTACGTTAAACGGCAGGCTCATTATTGAGCTGATAAAAAACACACGGCAGTTCTGCAGCACACCTGAAATTATATATGCTATTATAACAAATAAAAATGACGGCAGCATTATATACATCATTTTAAGTGCAAGCGTGTAGCTCTCCCCTTCAATCCCCGGGAGCAGAAGACGAACTATCACACCTGAAAAAAGGTACATAACGAAAATAGCCGCAAGGGATATAATCGTTGTTTTCGTAATGAAATGCGAAACGTAGCTGCGCTTTTTCTCCTCAGTGTCACACTGCGTTTTATTAAGATTTTTTATTACAAGAGTTGATAATGCAACCCCTATACCCGTAAAAATCAGATTTACAAGACCAAAAATCTGGAAGTACATATCGGTATATACACTTGCCCCGAACACCGATGCAAAAACAATATCTCTTAAAAAGCCGATGCCCTTGGCAAGCAATATACCGAGCACCACCATTATATATGCCGCTGCGTTCACATTTAAACCTCCAGTCATTAGTATACTATTATATAATACACCAAAAAAGGGGGTATAGTCAAGGTTTTAACTGTTTTTCGTAGCAAAGTTTTGCATAAAGGTTTTAAAGCTTTTCATACATCCCGAAAAGTAGGAATTTTCCTTCCATGCAAGGCTGACATTAACTTTCATAGGTGGATTTGTCTTTATTACTGCAAAACCCTTTTTTTTCTGTGCTGATGTAGCAAGCATAAATCCTGCTGCTACATTATTTGAAACAATGCTCTGCAGCGTGGAAAGCTGCTCCGTCTGCAAAAGGATATTCGGCTTGATATTTGAGGCAGCAAACCATTTTTTTACCTCCTCCGTATTAAAAAAGCCTTCTTTAAACAAAATCAGCGGAGTATCCTCAAGGTCTTTTGCAGATACGCTCTTTTTCTGCGAAAGAGAATTTTGCTCCGATACACAGAACACTATTTCAGGTTGCATAATTTCAAGTATGGACAGGTTTTGCTGCGTAACTTTTTCGTGTGGCATAAAAATCATATCCAAAAGGTCATCGGAAAGCTTTTCAAGCAGTTCCTTCTGACTTCCCTCCATAATCTCAAGCCGTACGTCAGGGTGCATCGGTTGAAATTCACTGTAAATATGCGGCAGTATAACACTGCCAATCATTGGCGGCACACCAAGACGCAAAATTTTGCGCTCTTTTCCCAAGTCTCCCATAATGTTTTCAATCTGCTCCGCACCGGAAAGTAACTCCTTGCTCATTTTAAAAAG
Source organism: Clostridia bacterium (assembly GCA_017441965.1). Lineage (GTDB taxonomy): Bacteria > Bacillota > Clostridia > UMGS1883 > UMGS1883 > UMGS1883. The sequence continues at coordinate 11,159 of JAFSBF010000175.1, forward strand.
CAATTCCCCCTCAGGCGTTAAAAGCATTCCGCGATATTGGCGTAAAAAAAGCTTCACGCCAAATTCTTTTTCAAGCTCTTTTATAGCATTTGAAAGTGATGGTTGTGAAATATGCAGGTACTCAGCCGCCCCTGATACAGTTTTATATGTACACACGGCATTAAAGTATTTAAGTTGATTAAGGTTCATAATTTCCCCTCCATTGCTCTTAATATATTGTATAGTTTTTAGCTATATTTGTCAATAATATATTTATTTTACAAATATATAAAACAGTGATATACTAAAGAAAAAACTATGGAGGTTAACAGTATGAACGTGCATAAAATTGCCGTCATTGCAGGTGACGGAATAGGTCCCGAGGTAATAGAGGAAGGTGTAAAGGTTTTAAATGAGGTAGCGCGCCTTGACGGAGGTTTCCGCTTTGAATTTACGCATTTTCCATGGGGGTGCGAATATTACAAGGAAACAGGTAGAATGATGGCTCCTGACGGAATAGAGCAGCTTAGTAAGTTTGATGCTGTATTTTTGGGTGCAGTTGGCTCACCCGGCGTTCCTGACCATATTTCACTGTGGGATTTGCTGCTTGTTATAAGAAAAAGCTTTGACCAGTACATAAATCTTCGCCCCGTAAAGCTCCTTTCGGGCGCTCCTTGTCCGCTTAAAGATGTTAAGGCAGAAGATGTTGACATGGTTTTTGTCCGCGAAAACACAGAGGGCGAATATGCAGGCAGCGGAAGCTGGTTATTCAGGGATAAGCCAAACGAAGTAGTAATTCAGGATGGTGTTTTTTCCCGCAAAGGGTGCGAGCGTGTCATAAGATACGCCTACGAGCTTGCAAAAGCACAAAACAAAACGCTCACAAGCATCAGTAAGGCAAATGCACTCAACTATTCTATGGTTTTCTGGGATCAGATTTTTGAGGAAGTTGGAAAAGACTATCCCGAAGTAAAGACATACTCCTATCTTGTAGATGCAGCAAGTATGTTTATGATTAAAGACCCGAAGCGTTTTGAGGTGGTTGTCACATCTAATCTGTTCGGTGATATCCTGACCGATTTGGGTGCAGCAATAGCAGGCGGAATGGGACTTGCAGCAGGTGCAAATCTTAACCCCGAGCGCACCTTCCCCTCTATGTTCGAGCCTATTCACGGTTCTGCACCCGACATTGCAGGGCAAGGCAAGGCAAATCCCCTTGCAACTGTATGGTCTGCATCTCAAATGCTTGACTTCTTCGGCTACACAACTTGGGGTAAAAAGCTTATAGACTGTATCGAGGAAGTTCTCTGCGATAAGAGAGTTCTTACCCCCGACCTCGGTGGCAGCGCAACAACTAAAGAGGTGGGCGACGAAATCATAAGAAAAATACGCGAAAGCTAAGCTTTTTCATTGAAACAGCAAAAACATTATGATACCATAATTTAGTAGGAGTGTGATATAAATGTTTACAAGACAGAGTTTTAAAAATCATTATGAAGGTATAATTGAGCCATTCAGAATTATCGGCAATGTATATTTTGTAGGTACATTCCCTGCGTCATCGCACCTGATAGACACAGGAGATGGTCTTATTCTGATTGATACGGGCTATAACGACACTCTCTTTTTACTAATAAATTCAATTTATAAACTGGGGTTTTCACCGCAGGATATAAAATATATAATTCACACTCACTGGCACTGGGACCATACGGAGGCTACGGCAGCGCTTGTTCATCTGTGTGGTGCAAAAACCTTTATTGGTGAAAAGGATTTTGAAAATGCCAAAAAATACTTTATTCCCGATGTATGCCTTAAAGACGGGGATGTTATAGAGCTTGGCAACACAAAAATAAATGTAATGGAAACTCCCGGTCATACAAGGGGCTGTATTTCCCTTTTCTTTGAAGCAGATGAAAACGGAATAAAATATCAGGTAGGAACATTTGGCGGTGCCGGTGCAAATACTCTCAGGAAAGGCTCCTTTGACTATGAAGGTTGCAGAGAAGATTACAGAAACTCTCTCAATATGCTCAGAAAGAAAAAAGTGGATGTCTTTATTGGAAATCACGTATGGAACAACGATACACAGACCAAAGGCGATATTCTGCGCACAACGGGGGAAAATAGGTTTATTAACTCTGAAATTTGGTATGAGTTTCTTGATTTTTGCGAAAAAAGGCTTGATAAGGTAATTGAGGATGAGGCAGCAGACAAAAAATGAGGCAGATTGGGGTCCTTCCCCAATCTGTTTTATTTTATTATTGAGGTTTTCATAACAATAATCACCTTTATCCCGTTGCAATTGTAACTTTATTATGTTAAAATTCATTTATGACATACTATCTAAAGGCGGTGAGAGATTGGAACGGACTATACTTCATTGTGACTGCAACGGATTTTTCGCATCGGTTGAATGTGCACTTAATCCGTCGCTTAAGGATGTACCTATGGCAGTTGGCGG
>JAFSBF010000176.1 GCA_017441965.1 Clostridia bacterium
CATACCGAGAGTACAGGTTGTAAGAACCTGTGTCTGTCCACGTGTGAACATACCGCTGCCGTGTGTACGGGGAAGAATTCCAACCTCTGATGCGAGAGGACGAATGTCATTAAGTCCACGTCCGTCCACACGCTTACCGTCATCAAGAATCCAGCGGCGAACAACGTATTTTTGTAATTTATAGATAGCCTCGTCAATTACTGCCTCCATTTCAGGGAAACGGTCAGCGAGAGTTTCATAAACAAAGCTGTAAACCTCTTTAAGATTTTCCTCACGAATATTTTTGTCATCGGTGTCAAGAGCCGCTCTTACCTTATCAATAGCGATTTCCTTAACTGCCTCATAAACATCCTCGGGAACCTCCATATGCTCGTAATCAAACTTGGGCTTTCCGATTTCCTTCTGAATACCCTCGATAAACTCGCATATCTTAGCAATTTCAGCGTGTGCTGCCATAATACCCTCAAACACTAAATCCTCGGGAACCTGATTTGCACCTGCCTCAATCATATTAACCTTTTCCTTTGTTCCTGCAATTGTAAGGAACATTTCACTCTTGTCACGCTGCTCCTTTGTGGGGTTAACAACAACCTTGCCGTCAACAAGACCAACTGTTGCTCCTGCGATAGGACCTGCAAACGGAACAGAAGAAATTGAAATTGCGATAGACGCACCAATCATTGCTGTAACAACGGGATCGTTATCCGGCTCCACACTCATAACTGTGGTAACTACTGCCACATCGTTACGAAGGTCCTTGGGGAAAAGGGGACGGATAGGTCTGTCAATACATCTTGATGCTAAAATTGCCTTTTCACTTGGTCTTCCCTCACGCTTTAAGAAGCTTCCGGGGATTTTACCAACGGCATAAAGCTTTTCCTCATAATCTACTGCAAGGGGGAAGAAATCAACGCCCTCCCTCGGCTTTGCAGATGCAGTTGCAGTAGCGTGTACAACTGTCTCGCCATAGCGAACAAGACAACTTCCGCCGGCAAGCTGTGCCATTTTGCCTGTTTCAACAATGAGCTTGCGTCCGCAAAACTCTGTTTCAAAAGTCTTAAACATACTATACCTCCAAAAAAATAGATTTTTTCGAAAGGGTAGTTGTTTACCACTTAAGAAAAAAGAATAACCGAAAGATTGTCCTTCTTTCTTAAGTGCTAAGCGTAACCGCCCTTTCGAGAATAAAGTTTTTGACGTTAATATCGGGGGAGCAAGCTCCCCCGATGCCACAAGTTTAATGAAATTACTTTCTAAGACCGAGCTTTTCAACGATTGCACGGTAACGGTTGATGTCAACCTTTGTAAGGTAGTTAAGAAGACCTCTTCTCTGACCAACCATCTTGAGAAGGCCACGTCTTGAATGATGATCCTTCTTATAAACCTTAAGATGCTCGTTAAGGTGATTAATTCTCTCGGTAAGAATTGCAATCTGTACCTCGGGAGAACCTGTGTCACCCTCATGAAGCTTGTACTGATCGATAATGCTCTGCTTTGTTTCCTTTAACATTAGAAAAAACCTCCAAATAATATAATTTCGCCTATCTCCACGCTACCAAGGAAGGGGTTGGAGAAACCGCAAACCGTAGCAACGGGATAATATGCCAAGTAGCATATTACCATATACTTTTAATTTTGTCAAGACCTTTAATGCAAAACTCTTGTAATAGGTGTTTGTTTTTCATTTATAGGCAGAAGAGTGTACCCCTCTTTGGCAAGATATTCAAGCATTATCGGCAGCATCCGCAGCGTGCTTTTTCTGTCGTGCAGAAGTATTACGGGTGCACCATCGCAGGAGGAAAGCCCCCGTCTTAAATTACCCATCACCTTTTCGGGTACTATTTTCCCGACACTGTCACGGGGGTCTACATTCCAGTCCCATATAATATAGCCGTTATCGGTAAGATGCCCTGCCTGCGCTTTTGTCAGGCGGTAGCCTGAGCCAAACGGCACCCTGACAAGCTTTGAGCCGCTCCCCAATAAATTACGGAGAGTTTTTTCGGTTTTCTTCATTTCTTCAAGCGGGGAGGTTTCATTTTCATAAATAGCCTCACTGTGGCTTATCCCGTGAAGTCCTATACTGTTACCGCTATAGGCAATTTTCTTTATAAAATCAGGGTATAGCTTTATTCGTTCCTCGAGCACAAAAAAAGTTGCCTTTGCATCATATCGGGAGAGGGTATCTACAATATCAGGCGTATTGAGAGTAGGCCCGTCATCAAAAGTCAGATATGCAACTTTCTTCTCCTCTTTTGCAAAGGCGTGCTGCAGAAAAAGCATCAGCGGCAGCAAAAGAGCTGCCGCCGCAATTAAATATCGGCATTTTTTGTTTTTCACATTCAACAGTCCCTTCCATATATATTATGGAAGAAGAATGGTGTTTATGCTTCAAGTGATACTGCGTGGGAAATTGACGGTATGCTCTCGCCCTGAAAGGTTGCAGTGGGGCTCATAAGCGCACCCGTGGCGGCAAAAAGCACACGGCGAAGATTTCCCTTTTTCATTTCGGGAAGGATATGTCCGCACAAAATTGATGCGGCACATCCGCAGCCACTTCCGCCTGCGTGCGTGTCCTGAGTTTCTTTATCAAATATCATTGCACCGCAATCGTCATATTTATCACCGATATCAATGCCTTCCTTTGCAAAAAGCTCCTTTGCAAGGCTTTTACCGATAATACCCAAATCGCCCGACAAAATAAGGTCATAATATTGAGCTTCCCGCCCCAGCGTTTCAAGATGGCGTTTCACAGTGTCAACAAATGCAGGTGCCATTGCCGCACCCATATTCCCAATATCGGTAACGCCCAAATCAACAATTCTGCCGCAAGTTACAGCCTCGACATAGGGCGGGGCAGAGCCTTCACCTACAACAAGCGCACCGCTACCCGTTACTGTCCACTGTGCATTGGGGGTACGCTGACCGCCGTATTCAAGCGGTGTACGAAACTGTTTTTCTGCACTGCAGAAATGGCTGCTTGTAGAGCACAGAATATTTTTTGCCGCACCGCCCCCTGTAATTACAGAGCCAAGCACAAGACTTTCCGCCATTGTGGAGCATGCCCCGTACACACCGAAAAACGGAATGTCAAGTCCACGCAGTGCATATCCTGACGAAATACACTGATTGAGCAAGTCGCCCGATATGGAAAAATCAATGTCCTTTTCCTCAAAGCTTCCTTTTTCAAGGGCAAGCTGTACACTGCGGCGAAGGTTTTCACTTTCTGCCTTTTCCCACGTTTTCTGACCGAAATATGCATCCTCCTCCACGGCATCAAAGCATTTTCCGTAGGGACCTTCCCCCTCTTTTTTACCGACAACGGCGGCAAATGATTTTATAGAAGGTTTTTCGTCAAAAACCACTGTTCCTTTACCCAAAAAACGCATAGAGCATCTCCTTATCTGACAAAAATCATATATAAAATACCTGCAATTACAGAAGAAATTGTTCCGTATACAATTACAGGCCCTGCAACCTCAAATATCTTGCTGGCACTTCCGGGGACAAGACCCTCCGACTTAAATTCCATTGCAGGGGATGCAACGGCATTCGAAAATCCCGTTATCGGCACAAGTGTTCCTGCACCTGCATATTTTGCAATGCGGTCAAACACGCCCAGTGCCGTAAGGGTTGCCGCTATAAATATCAGCGTAATGCTTGTAGCCGTTCCCGTAAGCTCCTTATTAAAGCCCTGCGAAAAATAAAAATTTCTCAGAACCTGACCGACGGTGCATATAATACCGCCGACTAAGAAAGCACGTGCAGTGTCCTTTACAATGGGGGATTTTCCTGAATGCTTCTGCACCATTTTTGCGTATTCTTTTTTCGTTACCAAAAAATAACCTTCTTTCATTATATAAATGTTGCGGTGCCCTGCGAAAGCGGCGCCTTATCCATAATTATAAAATGCAGTATACACAAAGATATAAATACAGCTGCTATTAAAACAGCTTTATATTTTTTAATCATATATATTCATCCTTTCGCATTTATTTTTTCCAATAAAAAAAGAAATCCTTAAATTTTTTAAGAATTTCTTTTTGAAATTTATTTTAATTTTTGAATTTTTTTCCTATAAACGGGAGCATTGAAAGCTCCTCTTTATCAAATACCCGAAGCACACCTAAAAGCGCAAAATACACCGCTGCACCGACGACTATTGAAATAAGCACTGCCATGGTGTTTCCCATAAAGAGCAACACTCTGTATGCACCCATTACACTGCCGCCCATTAAAACTGCGGCAATAAACGGTTTTAAAAAGTATTTTCCAAACGGCAGCTTCATCGGCAGATTTTTTCTGAGCACGCCAAAGCTCACAAAAAAGGCTATACCCTGACAGGCAATCGAGCCTATCGGCGCACCGTATATATTTATTGCAGGAACGGGGATAAGGACAAGGTTTAATATAACCTTCACAATGCCGCCTGCAAGAACACTTATTGCAGGGACAAAAATTTTACCCATTCCCTGAAGCGAGCCGTATATAGTCTGGCTCATTGCCGAGAAAAAGACCGTTGGCGCAACAAGCGCAAACAAAAGTCCGCCGTCGCTGGCATTTGGATAAATCATTTTGAGGATGGGAGCCGCCAACGCCATATATCCCGCACTGCAGGCAAGTGCAATGACAGAGGAAACAAGGAGCGAGAATGAAATTTTCTGTTTTGCCGTGTCATAATCTTTAACGGCAAGCGCACCTGCAACCGTTGGCACCAAAACTGTGGCAAATGCCGTATTGAGCGCAAGTGGAAGGTTTATAAGAACATCCGTCTTACTTAAAATTCCGCTGAGGCGCACCGCCTCTTCACCAAGGAGTGTTACATCGGGGATAGCATCAGCAAGTGCAATTTTTACGCCACGCACAACGGTCACTATGTCAACAATTCTGTTAAGAGAAGCCACTATTGAGCCGAGCGAAATCGGCACAGATACGTAAAGAATCATTTTTGCAATAGAGAGCGTACTGCCCTTTATTTTCACAGCGGGTGCGATAGAAATTCGGCTTCGTATATCGCCCCGGTTTGCCGCAAGGAATACAAACAGATATATACAGCTTAAAAACGTGGATAACGTTGTGGCAAGAGTTGCCCCCGCCGCCATAAATTCAGGCTTTGAGCCTGCCATTGCCATTACAATAAGTATTGTGGAAAGGCTTTTTAAAAACTGTTCAAGCACCTGACTTGTATTAGTTGCCTTCATATTCTGCTGACCTGCAAAAAAGCCACGAACAACACTTGATACAGACACAAACACTATCGCAGGGGAAAGCACCTTTATTGTATATTTTGCAAGGGGTGTATCAAGTACTGCTGTTGCTATAAACTCTGCACCGAAAAACATCAGGGCGGAGAAAAATGCACCTACGCACAAAAACAGCACCAGTGCCACACGGAAAATCCGCATTGCGCCCTTGTAATCGTCAAGTGCACACCTCTCGGACACAAGCTTTGAAATAGCGTTGGGAATACCGATAGAGCTTACTGCAAGAAGCAGTGTGTATATCTGAAAACCGAAATTATAATATCCGTTTCCCATATCGCCGAATCCGTCAATATTCGTTATTACCATTCGGTATGCAAACCCTAACAGCTTAACGGCAACCTGTGCAAATATTATTGTTATTACATTCATTAAAAATGTAGGGGCTTTTTTTGTTTTACCCATATATTTTCATAACCTTTCAGCTTTTATCTTACTACATCTTCGGTGAAATTATATACTGCACGTTCACCGCCTATAAGACGGGGACGAGTCTTTGCACAAAGGATGGGCGCACATCCGATTTTTTTCACATCAAGTCTTACGGGTACGCAAACCCTTTTAAGGTGCATACCGATAAGAGTTCCGCCTATATCAATGCCTGCATTCCCCTTAATCTCCTCAACCAAAACGGGATCAGAAAATGCCATATACGCATTTGTCGCAAAGGAGCCGCCCGCCTTGGGCTGAGGAACGGCGCAAACCTCTTCAAGGAAATATTTTTGTGCACATTCACGCTCAACCACTATCGCACGGTTAAGGTGCTCACAGCACTGTGCCGCAAGATATATGCCGAGAGGGGAAAGCACGCTGTATATTCCGTCAAAAATTGCCTTTGCAACCTCAAAATTTGAATTTGTTCCGATGCGGTCACCGCAAACCTCACTTGTAGAGCAGCCTACAACGAAGATATCACCTTTTTTAAGAGATGCCTTCTCTACAAGCTCTGAAGCAGCACGTGTCGCTTCATTTTTTATTTCTGTAAACATATATACTCATTTCCTTTCGCAAATATAATGAAAAATGAAATATTCCTTTTTTTCTCCTCATATATTTAACCGAGGTGATTTTATGAACGAAGAAAAGAGCGTTTGCTACATAACATATGCCGTTCCGCTTTCAATGATGCCGCAAATTCCTTTGCCCTTTGCTCCACAGATGCCCTGCGAAGAGGTGCACATACAACCACCGCCACCGCAGGAGGGATTATACCCCGAAGGGTTTATGCCCGAATGGTTCCTGCGAGGGTCATTTCCCGAGGATGATTTCGACTAACATTTTATCATATTAAGAAAAGAAATACAACACGATTTTAAGTTTTTTGTATGCATCTGTTTTAAATAGAACAAAATTTTCTTGACTTCCGTAAAATTAGATAG
>JAFSBF010000022.1 GCA_017441965.1 Clostridia bacterium
AGCGCACGTGTTAAAGAGGAATTTGAAAAGCTTGGTATTCCTTTTGAGGCTGACCTTGCCATCACAGGTGTTAAAGGCACTGTCGGTAAAAAGGATGCAAAGGTAAATATCTGTATTATAGGTGAGCTTGACGCAGTTAAATGCTACGACCATCCGTTTTCAGATGCACAGACGGGTGCGGCACACGCCTGTGGACACAATGTGCAGATTGCAGCAATGCTTGGTGCGGCGTATGGTATTGTAAAGAGCGGTGTGCTTGATGAGCTTGACGGAAAAATCACGTTTTTTGCCGTTCCTGCAGAAGAATTTGTTGAGCTTGACTATCGTGAAAGCCTTGTTAGAAGCGGAAAAATCACCTATATGGCAGGAAAGCAGGAACTTATACATATCGGTGCATTTGACGATGTTGATATGGCGATGATGATACATTCACACGCCCTTACACCGTCTGTTAAATTTTATATTGACGGCTCAAGTCTTGGCTTTGATACAAAACAGATAACCTTCAGCGGTAAGGCATCCCACGGAAGTGAGCCTTTTAACGGAATTAATGCACTTAATGCCGCAATGCTTGGACTTATGGGAATTAATGCCAACCGTGAAACCTTCCGTGATGAGGACAGAGTAAGAATTCATCCTATCATCACAAACGGTGGTGACCTTGTAAACGTAATTCCCGATAAGGCTGTTATTGAAACTTATGTGCGTGCTGCAACTGCAGAGGCGATTGAGGACGCAGGCAAAAAGGTGGATAACGCAGTGCGTGCAGGTGCAATGGCAGTAGGTGCCGAGTGCAGTATTAAAAATGTAAAGGGGTACAAGCCTCTTTGCCAGGATAAAAACCTTTCGGCAGTGTTTGAGGAAAATGCACTTCTTTTCACGAAGGAAGAAAATATATACCACAACATAAATATGACAGGCTCAACTGATATGGGCGACCTCGGCGCAGTTATGCCCGTAATTCAGCCGACAATGGGCGGATTTGACGGTGCACTTCACGGCAAGGACTTTAAAATTGCCGACGAGGAAGCCGTATATATTACCGCTGCTAAAATTATGGCAGGTACGGCATATGACCTCTTAAAAAACGGTGCTCAAAAGGCAATTGAAATAAAAGAAAGCTTTAAGAAAGCTTAAAAATCAAGGGGTAATTATGAAAATTGTTCTTACTACACTCAATGCCAAATATGTACACATAAATCTCGCAATAAGAACGATAGCAAAGCATTGCAGTGAGTTTTCACCGATAATCAAAGAATATACCATAAACGATAATATTGACAGTATAATTGCGTCGCTTCATATGCAGAAGGCAGATGTGATTGCTTTTTCCTGCTATATATGGAATATAGAAAAGGTGCTTTATATCTGCCGCTGCCTTAAAGAGGTTAACCCGAAGATTAAAATAATTTTAGGCGGTCACGAGGTTTCCTACGATGCAGAAGAAATTATGCGGGATAATCCGTGGGTGGACTATATAATATCGGGCGAGGGGGAAAAGGCGGTAAAAGCACTTTTAGGTGCGATAAAGAATAGTTCTCCTTTGGAAAATGTACCCTCACTTACTTACAGAAAAGACGGGAAAATACTTTGCACACCGCTTATTAAGCCGTCAGATATCAATGAATATGAATTTCCCTATGATGAAACTATACGTGATTTTAAGGGCAAGATTATTTACTATGAGTCCTCAAGAGGATGCCCCTTTAGCTGTGCATACTGCCTTTCGGGAAACAATTCACGTGTAAGCTATCTTGATATAAAGCGTGTAAAAAAAGAGCTTTTATTTTTTGTAGAAAATAATGTCCCGCTCGTAAAATTTGTTGACAGAACATTTAATGCCGATAAAGAGAGAGCAAAGGAAATTTTCGCCTTTTTAATTAATAATGCAAAAAACACCCTCTTTCATTTTGAAATGGCAGGCAGTCTTATTGATGATGAAACAATACAAATCCTTAAAACTGCACCAAAAGGTCTTTTC
>JAFSBF010000177.1 GCA_017441965.1 Clostridia bacterium
GTATTTCAGAGGCACTTTGTATTCTTCCTGCATTTACGGCATCGGCGGTGCCGGGGCTGTTTGCAGGGTGTTTAGCGGCAAACCTTTTAACGGGGGCGGCACTGTGGGATGTGGTGTTTGGCTCGGTTGCGACACTTTTAGGTGCATTGGGAACACGGTATTTTGGAAAAAATAAATTCCTTGCCCCGATTTTTCCAATCGTATCAAATACGGTTATTATTCCGTTTGTATTAAAGCTTGCATACGGGGTAGAGCAGGGATATATCTTCCTTGCACTCTCAATATTTATCGGGGAGGTAATCTCCTGCGGAGTATTGGGAATAATTTTATATAAGGCATTGGAAAAAGCAAGAATATTTGAGTAACAAAAAAGGCGAAGAGTTATCTCTTCGCCTTTTCCGTTACTTAATGTGTTCTTGTACAAATTCGCCTATACGCTCCAGTGCCTTTTCAATATTTTTTATACTGTAGGCATAGCTGCAGCGGATAAATCCCTCGCCGCACTCGCCGAATGCCGTCCCGGGAACAACGGCAACCTTTTTCTCATAGAGCAGCTTTGTTGCAAATTCGTCACTTGAAAGCCCCGTTGCACTTATATTCGGGAATACATAGAAAGCACCGAGCGGTTCAAAGCAGGAAAGCCCCATTTCACGAAATCCGTTTACCATAACACGCCTTCTGTGGTCATATTCTGTGCGCATATATTCCACATCATCATCGCAGCTTCGCATTGCCTCAATAGCTGCATACTGACTTGTTGTGGGGGCGCACATTATTGCGTATTGGTGAATTTTTGTCATTTCCTTTATTATAGGGGCGGGGCCGCACGCATAGCCAAGACGCCAGCCCGTCATAGCAAATGCCTTACTAAAGCCATTTACCGTAACGGTGCGCTCATACATACCTTCAATTGAGGCAAAGGGGATATGCTCACCACTGTATGTAAGCTCCCCGTAAATTTCGTCAGAAAGCACGAAAAGGTCGTGCTCCTCAACGATTTTTGCAATAGCCTCCAAATCTTTGCGCGTCATTACTGCGCCCGTAGGATTGTTAGGAAATGGAAGAACTAAAAGCTTTGTTTTATCGGTGATTTTTTCAAGCAGCTTTTCGGGTGTGAGCCTGAAATTATCCTTTTCCTCCGTCTGTATTGTGACGGGGGTGCCGCCTGCCATAAGGGTGCAGGGCTTGTAGCATACAAAGCACGGCTCGGGAATGAGAACCTCGTCACCGCTTGAAATAATTGCACGGATAAGAAGGTCAATCGCCTCACTTCCGCCGACAGTAACTAAGACTTGGGCTTTCGGGTCATAACTAAGATTATATTTCCTGCCTAAGTAATTGCAGATTTCCTGCCTTAGCTCTATAAGACCGCTGTTTGCACTGTAGTGTGTGTGCCCTTTTTCAAGGGAATAAATACCTGCCTCCCGTATTGCCCAGGGGGTTACAAAGTCAGGCTCACCCACACCGAGGGAAATTACATCCTGCATACTTGCGGCAATGTCAAAAAACTTTCGTATTCCTGACGGTGCAAGGGCATTTATATGGGGAGAAATAAGCTTTGAATAATCTGTCATATGCTGATAACCTCCCGATTGTCCTTCTCCTTCTCGGTGAAGATAATTCCGTCCTTCTTATAGGTTTTAAGCTCGAAATGTGTGGCGGTTGAAACCACGGATTCCATCGGGGCAAGGCGCTCCGACACGAACATAGCAACCTCTTTAAGGCTTTTACCCTCAACTGTTACAAGCAAATCATATGCGCCCGACATAAGGGTAACGGACTTAACCTGCGGGAATTTATAAATTCGTTCAGCAACTGTGTCAAAACCACCGCCGCGCTGAGGAGTGAGCTTCAGCTCTATATTTGCAACTGTCATTTCACGGTCGGTAAGCTCCCAGTTTATAAGAGCCTTATATCCCAAGATTATATTTTCGTCTTCAAGCTCTTTAATCGCTGCTGCCGCCGCCGCTTCATCAATACCAAGCATAATGGCGACCTTTGATGCAGTAAGTCTGCTATCCTGTTCAAGCAACGATAAAATTTTCTGTTTCATAATATAATCTCTCCTAACTTTTGAAATATGTTTCCATTATAACCGATGTGCAGAAAAAAATCTATATATTTTTTAAAAAACCGAAAAAAGTTTGTAAAAGACAAAGTTTTTTGCCGAATATATAAAAAATAATTGAATAATATGCCGTTTTGTAGTAAAATAATAAGGGTATGTGCGTAAAAAATGGGTGGAGTAGATAATTATGAAATCATCAGCTATAAATAAACTTACGTTTTACATAGAAATGCTTAAGGCACGCTACGGTAGCGGTGAGTATTTTATTGAAATGAAAATAAGCTTTAAGTCAGGTACAAAGACGTTTCCCGCCTCGGTCAAAAAAGAGGAGGGGGAGCTTATCCTTATATTCGGAGGTGCGCGGGAGAAGTTTTCGTGGGATAAAATAAGCGAGGTTGCAAAGGAATACGATGCAATGCAGCTTGTATACAGGGAGCGCGGAACGGATGTAGTAATAATTGCCGATGACAGAAATGTAACGATGCGTTATGACGATATGGCACAGCCCGAAAAGAGTACGACGGCAACTGTCGGGGAAAGAAAGTATCTTATCGCACCGCCTAAAGCCAATGATTTATTAAAGGAAATCGGCATTATGGGGCAAAACGGCAAAATCAAAAACGATATGGTGCGCAAATATAATCAGATTGACCATTTTGTGGAGCTTGTGTCGGAGCATCTTAAAAAGCTTGACGGAGATATTGAGGTACTTGACTGCGCCTGCGGAAAAAGCTATCTGTCATTTGCACTCAATTACTATCTTAAAGACGTACTGAAAAAGGATTGTCATATAACGGGTGTGGATTATTCGCAGACAGTAATAGATGCATCGGTTAAAAGTGCAAAAAACTTAGGATATAACAATATGACATTTATAAAGGCAGACCTTACGGATTTTAAGCCTGAAAGGGTGCCTGATGTAGTAATAAGTCTGCACGCCTGCGATACTGCGACAGATATGGCGATTGCTGCAGGAATAAATGCAAAGGCAAAGGCGATTTTTGCCGTTCCGTGTTGTCATAAGGAGCTTTTGGGGCAGTATTCATACGCTCCGTTTGAGCCGCTTTTAAAACACGGCATATTTAAAGCAAGGCAGGCGGACTTACTCACCGACTCGCTAAGATGTCTGCTACTGGAGGCGTCGGGATATACTGTCACGGCGCAGGAATATATTTCCCCTGTGGAAACGCCGAAAAATCTTTTAATACGTGCGTTTCGTGACGGAAAAAATATGGATAAGGCAAAAAAGGAATATTTTGAGCTTAAAAGGATGCTTGGCATAAACCCAAAGCTTGAAACACTGATTAAAGGAGAATTGAATTAACGTGGATTTTACAGAAAAGACAATAAAAAAAGATTATAAATTTAACGGAGAGGTTATCTCGCTTCGTGTGGATACGGTTACAACACCGTCAGGCAATACTGCAACAAGGGAAATTGTTGAACATCCCGGTGGTGTGTGCGTTGTACCGCTTGACAAAGACGGAAATGTAATTATGGAGTGGCAGTACAGAAGACCCTTTGATATGAATGTGTTTGAAATTCCTGCGGGAAAGCTTTACAAGGGTGAAGACCCCTTGGAGTGCGGAAAGCGCGAGCTGGAGGAGGAAACGGGTATGTGCGCCAATACGTACATTTACCTTGGAAAAATGCTTCCCACACCCGGCTTTTGCGGAGAAATTCTGCATATGTACCTCGCACTCGACCTTTATGAGGGAAAGATAAACCGTGACGAGGACGAATTTATGGAGATTGTACGTGTGCCGCTTAGTGAGCTTGTGGACAAGGTTCTTTCAGGCGATATTATTGACGGTAAAACGGCACTTGCACTGATGAAGGTCAATGAAATGAAAAACAGAGGACTGATCTGATGAAGGTTTCTTTTTGCGCTTTGGGTTGTAAGGTAAATCAATACGAAGCGGATGCTTATGCAAAAATGTTTCGTGACAGAAACTGGGACATAGGCGCATTTGATGAAATATGCGACGTGTATATTGTAAATACGTGCGCAATTACAAATATAGGTGAGCGTAAGTCAAGGCAGATGCTGCGCCGTGCAAAGAAGCTTAACCCCGATGCACTTGTGGTGGCAACGGGTTGTTATGCACAGACAAAGGCGCAGGAGGTTATGGCACTGCCCGAGATAGATGTGGTAATAGGAACGGCAAAAAGGGCAATGCTCGTAGAGATTGTCGAGGCAAAGCTGCGTGGTGAGGACATAGATGCACTTACCGATATAATGCAGGAGAGAATGTATGAGGAGCTTGAGTGCGCAGGTGAAACGGAGCGTACACGTGCATACATAAAAATTCAGGACGGATGTGAAAACTTCTGCTCCTACTGTATTGTGCCGTATGCAAGAGGCCCTGTGCGTTCAAGGAAAATTGAAAACATTGTGCGTGAGGCAAAAAGGCTTAGTGATAAAGGGTTTAAGGAAATTGTCCTTACGGGGATAAGCGTTAATTCCTACGGAAAGGATTTTAAAAACGGACAAACTCTCGCAGATGTTATAAAGGCGGTTTGCGCTATTGATAAGGTCTGCAGGGTAAGGCTCAGCAGTATTGACCCGAGGGCATTTGATGATAATTTCATAAAGCTTATTGCGGATGAAAAAAAGATGTGCAGACATTTTCACATATCGCTACAGTCGGGAAGCAGCAGTGTTCTAAAAAGAATGAACAGAAAATACACTGCAAAGGAATATCTTGATACACTGTCTGCGATAAGAGAAAAAATGCCGGATGCCCTTATTACAACAGATATTATATGCGGCTTCCCCGAGGAAAGTGAGCAGGAATTTAAAGAAACACTTGATTTTGTAAAGACCGCACACTTTTCAAAGGTTCACGTTTTTCCGTATTCGGAGAGAAGTGGGACGGTAGCGGCACGTATGGAGCAGCTACCAAGACCACTGCGGGAAAAGAGGGCAAGGGAGCTTTCAGCGCTGTGTAATTCTATTGCCGAGGAATGCGAAAATTCCTTTATCGGCAAGAGTATGGATGTGCTTTTTGAGCAGTGCGAGGATGGTATTTGCGAGGGACTGACGGGAAATTATCTGCGTGTATTTGTAAAAAGCAATGAAAACCTTTCGGGAGAAATACGCAGGGTTGAAATAAAAGAGAGAAAAGGCAAAAAACTGTGGGGTGAAATCATTTGAAAAAGGGTGATTTTGCAGTAATTGCACTGGTAATGGTGCTTGCCTTAATCTCTGTCCTGATGCCGAATAAGGGCAGTGTGGCGGCAGTGTATGTAAATGGGGAGCTTTATGAAAAATTACCCCTTGATAAGGATACACAGCTTGTTATAGAAAGTGAGTTTGGCACAAATACGCTTGTTATAGAAAACGGCACTTTGCGGATTATAAATGCAGATTGCCCGAATAAACAGTGTGAAATGCAGACGGTCAGTAAGGCGGTGCGCAGTATTGTCTGTTTGCCAAACAGATTAAGTGTTATAATAGAAAACGGCAAAAATGATAACGAAACGGATGTTATTATATGATAAAGGTTAAAACTGTGGCGAGACTGTCTGTAATGACGGCACTTTCCGTGCTGCTCGGATACGTGGAGGGACTTTTTCCGCCGCCCGTAGCTATACCGGGAATAAAGTTAGGGCTTGCCAATGTGATAATTATAATGATTCTTTACACGCTTGGGACAAAGCAGACATGGGCGGTTACGGTGATGAAGGTTAGTTTGTGCGCACTTCTTTTCGGCAGTGCAACGTCGTTTTTATACAGTGTGTGCGGAGCGGTGCTGAGCCTTGCAGTAATGATTGTGGCAAAAAGGTCAAAGCTTTTTTCCATAGTGGGTGTAAGCAGCCTCGGCGGAATATTTCATAATATGGGACAGCTTATATGCGCATACTTTTTTATAGGAAAGGGTGCACTATTACATATTCCCGTGCTTTGTCTGTGCGGCGCATTGTGCGGAGTGCTGACAGGTCTTGCATCACAGATTATTATAAAAAGAGGGAGGGGTATATTTGCAGAATAATTATTTACAGTTAACAGAGGGAACCTCGAAAAAAATTCAGGAAAAGCTTGATTTAAAGGTGGAAAATACGCTTCGTAGAAATACTGAGCGTGACCGAGCTAAGCTTCACCGCCCCTCGTATATACGTGACATAGAAAAAATAATGCATCATCCCTTCTACAACAGATATACCGATAAAACGCAGGTTTTTTCCTTCTTTAAAGATGATGATATAACGCGGCGTGCACTTCACGTTCAGCTTGTGTCACGAATTGCGAGAAATATAGGACGGCTTTTGGGACTTGACCTTGATTTGATTGAGGCGATTGCCCTCGGTCACGATATAGGTCACACACCGTTCGGGCACGCAGGTGAAAAACTTCTCGGTGAAATATATAAAGAGAGAACGGGACGGTTTTTTAACCACAATGTACACAGTGTAAGGGTGCTTGACAAGATTTTTAATCTTAATATAAGCCTTGATACGCTTGACGGAATACTATGCCATAACGGGGAATTAGAGCTTAAGGAATACCGTCCGTCAGTGCTTTCAGGTTTTGCAGAATTTGACGAAAAGGTTGTACTGTGCTATATTGATAAGGACAACGTGAAAAAGCTTATTCCCTCTACCCTTGAGGGGTGCGTTGTCAGGGTCAGCGACATAATTGCGTATCTTGGAAAAGACCGTCAGGATGCAGAACGTGCAGGAATGGGTTTTTCCTATGACGGCAGCTATAATTCATATATAATAAATAATCTTATCGTGAATATCGTTGAAAACAGCTTTGGCAAGGACTATATAAAATTAGATGACAAATATTTTGAGGCACTAAAGGGTGCTAAAAGCGATAATATGAAAAAGATATATATGTCGGAGAGCGTGAATGAGCAGTACGATAAATGCCTTCGCCCGATGTTTGCGATGCTTTATGAAAAACTGCTCTCTGACCTTGATACCCCCGATAGCATAATAAGAAGACATCATATTGACTATATAAACAAGCGGCGCGGTTATTATGGTGCAGGCGATTATATGGCAGAAAATACAAAGGATGATATGGTGGTCGATTTCATTGCGTCAATGACGGATGACTATTTTATAGATATATGTGCGCACCTTTTGCCCGGTGCACCGACAGTTAAATACACAGGATATTTTGATTAAGGAGAATAACAATGGATAACAAAAAAATGGCACAGCTTCTTTTCCCGAATATTGATAAATCGCCCCTTTATTACGAGGAGCTTTATCCCAAGAGAAATCTGCCCGAGGGGGCAAAGGTTACAAGACTTGGTCCAAGTCCTACGGGATTTATACACCTTGGAAACCTTTTCGGTGCGATAACAGATGAAAGACTGGCGCATCTAAGTCAAGGTGTATTCTTCCTTCGAATAGAGGACACCGACCAAAAGCGTGAGGTTGAGGGTGCAGTTGATGTAGTAATAAACACGCTCAGGTATTTTGGCGTGGAGTTTGACGAGGGCGCTCTTTCCGACGGGGAAAAGGGTGATTACGGCCCATACCGCCAGAGGCAGAGGGCAGAGATTTATCAGACCTTTGCAAAAAGCCTTGTTGAAAGAGGTCTTGCATATCCGTGCTTCTGCACAGAAGAAGAGCTTTCCGCAATGCGTGAAAAGCAGACAGAGCTTAAGGAGAATTTCGGTTACTACGGCAAGTGGGCAGTACACAGAAATATAACCTTTGAAGAGGCGCAGAAAAACATTCAGGAGGGAAAAAGCTTTGTCCTTCGTTTCCGTGCGCCCGAGCCTTCGGGAAAGACCTTTACAGTAAAGGATGCTATCCGTGGGGAGCTTACAATGCCTGAAAACGAGCAGGACGTTGTTCTCTTAAAATCAGACGGAATTCCCACATACCATTTTGCACACGTGGTTGACGACCATCTTATGCGTACAACACACGTAGTAAGAGGTGAGGAATGGCTCGCAACACTTCCCATTCACGTTCAGCTTTTTGATACAATGGGTTGGGAAAAGCCGATATACTGCCATACAGCGCAGCTTATGAAGATTGATAACGGAGTTAAGAGAAAGCTTAGCAAGCGTAAAGACCCTGAGCTTTCCCTCGATTATTATAAGAGTGAGGGTTATCTCCCTGGTGCGGTTTGGGAATACCTTATGACGGTGCTCAACTCCAATTACGAGCAGTGGAGAATGGAAAACCCCGATGCCGATGTTAAGCAGTTTAATTTTACGGCAGAGAAAATGGGAATAAGCGGTTCACTCTTTGATATTGACAAGCTTAACGATGTCAGCAAAAATTATCTGGCAACACTTGACTCGCAGACAGTTTATGACTATATCACTGCTTGGGCAAAGGAATGTGACGAAGAATATTATGAGCTTCTCACACGTGACAAGGAATTTTCACTCGGTATGATTGCTATAGGCAGGGGCGGTGAAAAGCCGAGAAAGGATATAAGCCACTGGAAGCAGTCAAAGGAGTTTTACAGCTTTTTCTTTGAAGAACTTTTCAGGCGTGAGGACGATTATCCGCAGAATGTTTCGCCCGAGGACAGAAAGCTCATCCTGCAAAAATATATGGAAAGCTATGACCACAGTGATGACCAGTCGACCTGGTTTTCAAAGGTGCGTGCTATCGGTGAGGAGCTTGGCTATGCACCGCAGCCCAAGCTTTACAAGAAAAATCCTGAAAGCTATAAGGGCCACGTTGGCGATGTGAGCGGTGTTATAAGAGTTGCTATTACGGGAAGAACAAATTCCCCTGACATCTGGTGTATTCAGCAGGTGCTTGGAAAAGAGCGTTCAATGATACGGATACAAAAAGCCTATGACGAAAACTAAGAAGCTTATTATAACGGGCGCAGTGCTTTTATGTGCGGTGGCTCTCCTTTGCGTGATGCTTTTTCTTCCGTCTTCGGAAGGGCGCATTGTGGAAGAAATTGCCCCGCCGCAAAAGGTATCTCTGCGCATTCGTGCAGTTGGTGATAATTTAATACATTCGCCCATATATAATTCCTGCAAAACTCCTGACGGATTTAATTTCGACGGGTTGTATGAAAATATTAAGCCGTATTTATCCGTGGCAGACATTGCAGCGATTAATCAGGAAACAATTTTTGTGGAAGATGTAGCGGCGCTGAGCGGCTATCCCGCCTTCGGCACACCGCCTGAGGTTGGGGAAAGTGTTGTCCGTGCAGGCTTTAACCTTATAACGCACGCAACAAACCATACGTATGACAAGGGGTATAATGCCCTTATGCACACGATGAAATTCTGGTCGCAAAAGGATGTTATGGTGCTGGGAATTAACGGCAGTGCAGAAAAACAGCAGAAAATCGATATATGGGAAAAGGACGGACTTAAAATTGCACTGCTTAACTTTACATACGGGCTTAACGGCTACAGACTTCCTGCAGATAAAAAATATCTTGTAAATATAATTGACCGCAGTGAGGAAAATGCACAGCTTATAAAAAATGCGGAGCAGAGTGCCGATATGACGGTAGTGTTTCTGCACTTTGGTACGGAGTATACACACGTGCCGACATCCTCGCAAAAGCAGGATGTGGAATTTTTTACAGAAAACGGTGCAGATGTAATTATTGGTACGCATCCTCACGTGGTGCAGCCCGTAGCCGAGCATATTTGTGAAAACGGAAATAAATCACTCGTATTTTATTCGCTCGGAAATTTTGTCTCCAATCAGGGCGGGAAGGAAAAAATCCTCGGTGCAATGGCTGACGTTACAATCAGCAAGGAAAACGGCAGAACATATGTAGAAAAATACGATATGCTGCCCCTTGTAACGCACGCTCAGGATAAAAAGTACAGTGCATATATGCTTTGTGATTACACTGACGAAATGGCAAAAAAGCATACACGCTGCCCAAACCTTTCTGTAGAAGCACTCCAGACCTTGTTTGAAAAGATAAAAGGTATAGAAGTGTATTAAAACACATAATTAAAGCCGTATTTCTAAGGAGAAAACCTCTTTAGAAATACGGCATTTTGTTTTACGGGCGGATATTATCCGCCCCTACTATTTTTTCCATTCCTTTTTATAATCGGGTTGTAAATGATACTGCCTTCCCCAATATGCGGATACTGCTGCCTTGATTTTTTGTATATACCATAGGCTTATATTTAGGGTTTTCGCTGACGAGGGTTACACTGTCGGGGGAGAGGTATACACGCTTTAGCGTAGCTTCTTCATCGACGAGTACGGCGGCAATTTCGCCATCGTCA
>JAFSBF010000178.1 GCA_017441965.1 Clostridia bacterium
ATTCTTCCCTGTATATTATTTAACAAATCACAAGTCTTAACCACCCTCTTTCAAAAACATTTGTTCGGTTGATTTAATCATAGCACATACTAATTCTAAAATCAAGTCCTGTCCTTAATTCTTCCAAAAAATGGATGATATTAAATATTTTTTTAGGAAAGAGCGATTGTTCTAAAACTAATTTTAAAGAAGTTTCATGCAGTTTCTTTATGTTTTTTGTTGACTACCGAAAAAACCGTCCGCATCATTTTCCTTTGCAGGCGGACGGTTTTTAGTATATACCGCCGCTAAGTACGGCGATTATGTACGGCGGTACAAAAACAAAAAAGATAAAGAAAAAAACTTGATTAGTTATTAAAATCCTCGCCCGTTATTTTCTGCGCCCCTGCGAGGTCGTTTTAAGGGGTTCGGGGGAAATTCGAAATCCCCCGACGCTTTTCGCCATTTTGGCGCTCAAAATGGCAACGGTCTCAGCGCTCCGCTGAAAGTTCTAAGCATCGCTTATTTAAAAGCAAAGCTTTTAACACAAACCCCCGCATCAAATTTCGATGCGGGGGTTATCATTTTAATTATTTAAGGTTATTCTTAAGAGTTTCAAGCTGAGCCTTGATTTCAGCGGGAAGTCTGTCACCAAACTGAGCGAAATACTCTTCCTGGTTTTTAACATCTTCCATCCAAACGTCTTTGTCAACGCTGAGAAGCTCACGGAGCTGCTCTGCTGTTATATCAAGGTTTGTTGTATCGATGTCACCCTCTTCGGGAAGGAAACCGATAGGACTGTCAACTGCATTAACCTTGCCTTCGCAACGGTCAACAATCCAGTTAAGAACACGCATATTGTCGCCAAATCCGGGCCACATAAAGTTACCCTCGTCGTCCTTTCTGAACCAGTTAACGTGGAAAATCTTAGGAGCCTTATCAGCATCCATCTTTGCACCCATTTCAATCCAGTGTGCAAAGTAGTCAGCCATATTATAACCAACGAACGGCTTCATTGCCATGGGGTCACGGCGAACAACACCAACTGCGCCTGTTGCTGCAGCAGTTGTCTCGGATGCCATTGTAGCACCTACGAATACACCGTGGTTCCAGTCTCTTGCCTGATATACGAGCGGAGCAGTCTTAGCACGTCTGCCACCGAATACGATTGCACTGATCGGCACGCCCTGCGGATTTTCAAATTCCTTGGAAATGCAGGGGCAGTTTACTGCAGGAGCAGTAAATCTTGAGTTAGGATGAGCAAGGTTACCCTCGTAAGTCTTGCCGTTTACCTTCTTACCTGTCCATTCAATGCAGTTTTCAGGAGGATTCTTGTCAAGTCCTTCCCACCAAACTGTCATATCATCTTCATTAATAGCAACATTTGTGAAGATTGTGTTCTTCTTTGTTGCAGCAAGTGCGTTGAAGTTTGTCTTCTCGCTTGTTCCGGGAGCAACGCCGAAGAAGCATGCCTCGGGATTGATTGCATAAAGTCTGCCATCCTCACCTATTCTGAGCCATGCAATGTCGTCACCGATTGTCCAAACCTTATAGCCCTTCTCCTTAAGATACTCGGGAGGAATAAGCATTGCAAGGTTTGTCTTACCACAAGCTGACGGGAATGCAGCACAGATGTACTTAACCTCACCCTGCGGATTTTCAAGACCGAGGATAAGCATATGCTCAGCCATCCAGCCTTCCTTCATACCCTGATATGATGCTATTCTGAGGGCGAAGCACTTCTTACCTAAAAGTACGTTTCCGCCGTAAGCAGAGTTTACAGACATAATTGTGTTATCCTGCGGGAAGTGTACAATATATCTCTCATCAGGATTTACATCCTTCTTAGCGTGGAGACACTTAACGAAATCTCCGTCACTGCCAAGAGCGTCGAGAACATCCTTACCAACTCTTGTCATAATATCCATATTAAGAACAACGTAGATACTGTCAGTAAGCTCTACACCAATCTTTGAGAAGGGTGAGCCAACAGGACCCATTGAATAAGGAATAACATACATTGTTCTGCCTTCCATTGCGCCATCGTAAAGGGCATTAAGCTTTGCATACATTTCCTTGGGAGCCATCCAGTTATTGATAGGACCTGCCTCTTCCTCTGTTTCTGTACAGATGAAGGTTCTGTCCTCTACACGTGCTACGTCGTTTTCAGCAGTTCTGTGATAGTAGCAGCCGGGGAGCTTCTCCTCGTTAAGCTTTATCATCTCACCTGTTGAAACTGCTTCTGCGCGAAGTGCCTCCAGCTGCGCTTCGCTGCCGTCAATCCATACTACGTTCTGAGGCTTACAAAGAGCTTTCATTTCTTCAAGCCAAGTAAGTACTTTTTTGTTATCTGTCATCGTAATTCTCCTTTCAAAAATACAATTTTTCCTGTTTAACATTATATACGAAATTTTGCCATTTGTCTACTGTTTTTTCAAAAAAAATAGCAACAGTTTAAAAACTGCCGCCATTTTCTGTAAAATAATCGCTTAAAGTGCAAAAATCTTCTATTGAAAGCGCCTCGCCTCTTACTGTGGGCGAAAAATCCTGCATTTCTACCGCTTTTGCTATTTCTTCCTTAGTGCCAAACGCACCGCTTCCCGAAAGGGCATTTACAAGTGTTTTACGTCTCTGTGCAAATGCCGCCTTTATAAGCTTAAAGAAAAGCTTTTCATCCTTTGGTGAAACAGACGGCTTTTCAAGAATATCCATACACACAACGGCGCTGTCAACCTTTGGTGCAGGAATAAATGAAGAAGAGGGAACATTCATTATAATTTGCGGTTTTGAATAATACTGCGTTGCAACACTTATTGCGCCGTAATCCTTTGTAGCGGGGGCTGCACAAAGCCTTTGCGCAACCTCCTTTTGTATCATAACCACAATTTTCTTAAACGGCAATCCGCTTTCAAGTAAATTCATTATAATAGGTGTTGTGATATAATACGGAAGATTTGCCGCCACACTCACATTCATACCGTCGAACTCGTTTTTTATAAGCTCGCCAAGATTAACCTTCAGGCAATCCTCCCATATAAATGAAACATTCTGAAAACCGCCCAGTGTTTCTTCAAGGACATTCTGGAGCCTTTTGTCAAGCTCTATAGATATAACCTTTTTTGCATTTAGTGCAAGAGGCGCTGTAAGTGTGCCAAAGCCGGGGCCGATTTCTATAATCCCCTCTGCCCCGTCTGTCGCTGTCTTCGCCATAGTAAGGGGCACATTTGCATCGGTAATAAAGTTTTGTCCCATACTTTTAGCAAAGGAAAACCCGTATTTCTGGCACAAATATTTAATTATTTTCGGGTCGGTAAGCTCGTACATCAAAAAACTCCTTAATTTTTCTCAAGTGCTTTTATAATTGCACTTGCACCTATTCTGTCTGCACCTGCATCAATAAAGGCACGTGCATCCTCCATCGTGCGGATACCGCCTGCCGCTTTTATCTTCGTCTGCGGCGATACGTGCTTTTTAAAAAGCTTTATATCCTCTAAGGTTGCACCGCCGCTTGAAAAGCCTGTGGAGGTTTTAATAAAATCGGCACCTGCATCACTTACCACAGTGCAAAGCTTTATTTTCTCTTCATCGGTAAGGAGGCACGCCTCTATAATAACCTTGAGGATTTTTCCCTTTGAAGCCTCCCGCACTGCCTTTATCTCTCTGTAGACATAGTCATAGTCGCCTGCCTTGACCATACCCACATTTATTACCATATCAATTTCATCTGCGCCGTTTGATATTGCATTGCACGTTTCAAAGCACTTTGCCTCCGTGGTAGCATATCCGTTTGGAAATCCTATTACTGTGCATATTTTCATTTTATCCCCTACATACTCTTTTGCAAGCTTTATGTAGCACGCAGGAATACACACAGATGCGGCGTTATATTTTACAGCCTCATCACAAAGTGTCAGTATTTCCTTTGGAGTGGCAGTAACGCCAAGCTGTGTATGGTCAATTGATGATAAAATTTCCTTCTCGCTCATTTTAAATCACATCCTCAAACCCGTCAATATAGTAATCGCAAATTTCTTTAAGTCTTTCTTTGTGCATACGGCTGCGTTCATCATAAACTCCGCAAACCGCCATGCCTGTTTTTTTTGCACACTGCGCCGCTGCGGCAACATCCTCAAACACAAGGCATTTTTGAGGTGCTACGCCTATTTTCTCTGCCGCAAGCAAATATACCTTCGGAGAATTTTTGCCAACACCTGCCTCACAGGTATTGGCAAACGCATCAAATAAATCGTATATTCCGTTGTTTTTTACAGCCGGCTCATAAAAGCTTTTCGGGGAGCTTGTACACAGTGCAATCTTTTTCCCCATAGCTTTGATTTTTTGTATATATTCTTTTACATACGGCTTTATTTTTATATTGTTTGCATATTCGTGCTCTGCCATATCTGTCCACTCACGCATAAGAGCCTCGGGACTTTCACTAAGGTTAAATCTCTGTATTGTATACCTTGCAATTTCTTCAAAGCTCATTGCGGAAATTGCGTGCACATAATCGGGCGGCACCGCTATCCCCCTCTTTTTTTCAAGGAAATCATTATCAATCTTTTCCCAGACACCTAAAGAGTCCAAAATAGTGCCGTCCATATCAAATATAGCAGCATCAAAAGCTTCTATCATTATTTTTCACCTCTAACCGAAACGAAATAATCCGAACTCGATTTTTAGAGGCGGATTTCCGCTTTCGCTGTGTTAAAATACTCGGAAATACACAAAGTATTTCCTGCGTTTTTGCCTTGCGCAACCAAAAATCCGCTCTCTAAAAATTCAAAGACCTGAAACGGATGAAATTTTGTGCAAGTTTTGGTGCGAAGGATGAAGCAAGGCTTTGTGCCTTGCAAAGACGACAAACCGAAAATTGCCGAAATTACACCGTTTCAGGCGGGTTTGGATTACTTCGTTTCGGTTACATACTTTTTAAGCAGCGAATTTTTAACATCCCAAAGCTTCTGCGACAAATCCACGTAATATGCGTGCGGATTTTCAAAACGCTTTACCTCATCCCAGATTGTGTCAACCTGATTTTTGCAGTAATCACGAATTTCGGGAAGTGTGGGAAGCTCTGCCACCTGCTTACCGTTTTCAAACAGCTTCACAAGCAGCTTTCTCGCTGTAAAATTGGTAACCCTCTTACGTTTCCACGTATGAATAGGGTCAAATATTTCATAGGGCTTAGAATCGTCAATTTCTTCATCGTGAAGAGTCAGAACATCGGCAATTGCCTTGCCCGTTTCATTGTCATAAAGTCTGTAAATCTGCTTAAAATCAGGAATTGTAATTTTAGCAGGATTTTCACTGATTTTTATTTTAGGAATAATTTCCCCGTTCTCCTCAACACCGACAAGCTTGTACACACCGCCGAAAACGGGCCAGCTTTTAGCCGTAATAAGCCTTTCGCCAACGCCAAAGGAATCAATCTTCGCCCCCTGCGCAAGTGTATCGCTGATTATATATTCGTCAAGCGAATTTGACACAACTATAGCGCAATCGGTAAAGCCCTCTTTATCAAGAGCCTTTCTTATTTTAGAAGTAAGGTATGTTATATCACCGCTGTCTATGCGCACACCCTTTGGACGCTTGCCAAGCGGAAGCAGACATTCCTTAAACACACGAATTGCATTGGGAAGACCGCTTTTTAAAACATTGTACGTATCTATAAGCAGTGTACAGCTATCAGGGTATGCCTGAGCATAAGCCTTGAATGCCTCATACTCTGTCGGGAACATCTGCACCCAGCTGTGTGCCATTGTTCCGAGGGCAGGTATACCATACATTTCATCACTTAATGTGCAGGCTGTACCAACACATCCTGCAATATATGCCGCCCTTGCACCCAAAACCGCACTGTTAGTGCCGTGCGCACGTCTTGATCCAAACTCCATTACAGCCCTGCCCTGAGCCGCACGTACAATTCTGTTTGCCTTTGTGGCAATAAGTGTCTGATGGTTTACAAGCAAAAGAAGCATCGTTTCCACCATTTGAGCCTGAATTGCAGGGCCCCTTACTATGACAAGCGGTTCGCCGGGAAATACGGGCGTTCCCTCGGGCACTGCCCATACGTCGCAACAAAACTTAAAGTTTTTAAGATATTCAAGGAATTTTTCATCAA
>JAFSBF010000179.1 GCA_017441965.1 Clostridia bacterium
ACGCAATTTCATTTGCAATTCGGTGCTGCTCATCACGGTCATATGAAACATCCTTTTGCTTTCTCTTTCCTATAAATTCAAGCATTCTTAAAACGGCACCGTCAATTTCCTCCATAGTCACAAGACCTTTTTCAATACCGCTTTGAAGTTCTTTTACAATATTACTGTTTTGCGGCATCTGCAAATCAAGACCTGCCTTTACAGACCTTGATATGTCGTGTACTGCACCCCAGTCAGATACCACAATACCCTCATATCCCCATTCATCTTTAAGAATGGTTTTAAGGAGATATTCATTTTCCGAACACCAGATTGCATTCACCTTATTGTATGCACACATCACACTGTCGGGTTTTGATTTTTTTACAGCAATTTCAAAACCTTTGAGATAAATTTCACGCATAACCCGTTCATCTGTTTCAACACTTGTGCGGCATCTGTATTGTTCCTGATTATTAAGCGCAAAGTGCTTGAGTGAAGCTGAAACACCGCTCTCCTGCAATCCGTTAATATATTCTGCACCAAGCTCTCCCGAAAGACAGGGGTCTTCTGAAACATATTCAAAATTTCTTCCGCAGAGAATATTTCTTTTAATATTTATCCCCGGACCAAGAAGCATATCTACATTATTTTTGATACATTCCTTTGCAAGTGCTCTTCCCATTTTTTCTGCAGTTTCTTCGCTCCAGGAATTCCCTATATTACACAGAGAGGGAAAATGCGTGCAGTTATCTTCTTTGGTAAGGCGTGTTCCGTGCGGTCCGTCAGCAAAGGTCTTTGCCTTTACTCCAAACCGTTCAAGGGCAAATGTTTCCATTGAGCCTACCCCGCTCAGAAAAAACGCCTTTTCCTCAAAGGTCATTTGTTTCAAAATTTCTTGCGCGTTCATTTTAATACACCCTCCTATAGATAATACTGCTTATTTCTTCAAACTGCTTCTGTATGCACTGGGCGTTATTCCCTCATACTTTTTAAATATACGGTTAAAGGTTCGTATATGCCCGTAGCCTACCTTCTGTGAGATTTCCATAATTGTATAGGGCGTATTTTCCATCATTTCCTTCGCTTTATGCACTCTGTAGTTATTTATATAGTCCACCATCGTTGTTGCACAGTTCTTTTTAAACAGCTTTGAAAGATATGCGGGATATACATCAAAATGGTCACCTATGGAATTAATATTCAGGTTAATGTCCTGATAATTGTCCTCGATATATCGGCATACGGCATCAAATTTCGCACCGTCATCAAGCTTATTTTTAGGAGAGCAATTTTCGTTTACAAGCTTAAGGAGCTTTTGCTGCAGCTCACCAAGCGTAGCCGATGAGAGCAGTTCTTGCGCACTAAAGCTCTGCTTTCCTATCGTTTCGGGAACCTTTAATACTGCTGCCGAAATATCAAACATCAGCATTTTAATATTTTCAAGAGAAAGTGTTTCGTCCTTTTTTATACTCTCAAAAAGCTCGTTTATATAAGAGGCAGCATCCTCTTTCTCACCCATTTGCAACAGATTAATAAGCTTTTTTTCTTGTTCAAGGCTGAAATGGTAATCAGATGCACTTGTTTTCTTGATTTCACCAAAAAACAGTGATTTCTCTATCGCCCTCATTCTCTTATACTCTAATGCATACATAGCCTCACTGTATGCACTGCTGAGCATATTTGCCCCGCTGTGAACAGATGACACACAAACCGTTAGTTTTAGTGCAAAATGCTTTTCAATCATAGAAAGTCCGTAATTTATTATTTTTTCAAAGAACTCTTTATCTGCCGCTATATGACTTGCCACACATACAATATTATTTTCTACATTTACTACATATCCCGAGCTTTTTGCAGTAGTAAATATTTCCT
Source organism: Clostridia bacterium (assembly GCA_017441965.1). GTDB lineage: Bacteria > Bacillota > Clostridia > UMGS1883 > UMGS1883 > UMGS1883. The sequence goes on from JAFSBF010000179.1 coordinate 1,855, forward strand.
CAAAAATATTACCGATAATAAAGCGTACCTCAAGCTGCTTTTGCTCCTCGCTGAGATTTTCCTCAGGCAAAAATGCCGTAAACTCTTCCGGATTAAACGCAAAAACAATAATGCTTCCCGGATGCATTTTAATATCATATTCCTTAAACGCTGCCTCCATCTCACTACGGGGCAATGTTCCTTTAAGAATTTGCGCCAGTGCGTTTTTATGCAGACTCAATTTATATTTTTCTGCAATAGTTTCCAAATCTTTATTTTTGGTAAATGAATTTTCAAGTGAGGTTCTTATTTTTTTATACTCGTCTTCGTAGTCACTAAGTCCGCAAAGCTCCAAAAGTTCCTTAACGGGTTTGTAGTCACGCCGCACAAAATACCATGCCAGCGCTACACCTATCAGAATACAAAACAGTATAACTCCCACGGATACAAGACGCATTTTAAACATTTCACGGTAAAGCAGATTTTTATGTCCTACTGTTACAAGCGTCATACTGATTGTATCGTATGTAACACGGTTTACCTGTACAATATTATTTTTCTTTTTCTCTCTTTTTAAAAGCTCTTCCATTGTCTGTGGTAAATTTTTCTCCGAGGCGTCCGCTTCAAGAAGGCTTCCATTACTTGTAAAAAGATAGATGTCGCAATCTGTAAGCCATCTGTTATCGGGAATACGTTTAAAGAAATCACTTTTTTTAACGATAACAGAAAAAGACATATTTCCGTAGCGGTGAAGAATATTTTGCGGAAGTGCCATATGATACGTTATCATTTCTGAGGGGGTCACACTGCCGACGTCCTTAGCACCATCTGAAATGCTATATGTATTATTTTCCACAAAATGGCTTTTTTTCCATTTGTCATAAGAAATAATACCGCTGTCAAAATATGTTTCATAATAAAATTTGCTGTCATAAATTCCGTTTTCCGCAATAACCACATCTGACTCTGGCTGGTAAATATATGCACGCTCGTAACTGTCACGGTACGTTCCGCTTTCCCCAAACCAGTCTAAAAAGTTTTGCGCTCCCTGTGAGTAGATTATTTTATCCTTGGGTACGGATAGAATTTTTTCAAGATCATCGTGAAAAGCAACTTCAGCATAATACTTCCTTATACTGACTAAAACATCCTTTACATTATCAGCCGCTATACTCGTAACCAAATCATTATTCTCCTGCAGTTGTTCTGTCATTTTATCAGAATAACCGTCCGTCAGTGTAAGCGAGCATATAATCGGAACGAGCAGAATAATAGCATATGATAAAATCCATGTTACAATAAGTCTGGGTTTTTTCTTAATAAATTTCATATCCACACCTCACCATATATATTATAAGAGAAAAAATCTTCTTTGTAAAGGTGTTTCCATTTATTGTCCTGCGTTCCCTTTGTTGTCTATTTACAATAAAGTATTTTATGCTACAATAAATTTATCAAGATTAGGAGGATTTGTATGAAATCAAAAATCAAAACATTTGACGTGGTTAACATTTTATTTATGTTAATTCTCATTCCAATTATGCTATATCCCATATGGCACGTAGTTATGGCTTCATTTTCTGAAAGCTCACTTCTGACGGGACATACGGGACTTATATTAAAGCCACAAGGATTTAGTGTTGATTCGTACAGGCTTATGGCTAAAAACCCAATGATTTTTAAAGGCTATCTTAACACAATCTTCATTGTCGTTGTGGGCGTAACGCTTAATATAGCTTTCACGGCACTTGGTGCCTACTGTCTTTCAAGAAAGGACCTTTACTGGCAAAAGCACATAATGATGCTGATGGTCTTTACAATGTATTTTTCAGGCGGTCTTATTCCCCGTTACCTTATGATTACACAAAGCTATCACCTGACAAACTCGTATTGGTCGTTAATTCTTCCAGGACTTATCAGTACATATAATCTTATTATTATGCGCACTTCCTTTGCGGCACTTCCCGACAGTCTCGAGGAATCGGCAAAGCTTGACGGTGCAGGCGCAATCAGAATTCTTGTAAGTATAGTAATACCTCTCTCCATGCCCGTTATTGCTGTTATGATACTCTATTACGCAGTGGGACACTGGAATGCGTGGTTTGATGCAAGTATTTATATTAAGGAACGTGAAAAGTTCCCGCTTCAGCTTATACTTCGTGAAATACTTATTATAAATGATACAAACAGTATGACACAGGGCAGCGGTGATGCCTCTGATCAGATGGCAATTGGTGAAACTGTAAAATATGCAGTTATTGTTGTTTCTACACTGCCTATTTTGTGCGTCTACCCGTTTTTACAGAAATATTTCCAAAAGGGCGTTATGATAGGCGCAGTTAAGGGTTAAGGGAGGAATACTAATGCAGAAAATTAAAAAACAGAGTGATATATATAAGGAAAGCTGGTTTACAACCGTTTCCAAGGATTTTAAGCGTAATCGTACAATTTATTTATTACTTATACCCGTACTTCTCTACTACATTATGTTTCATTATGCACCGATGTACGGCTCAGTAATCGCATTTCAGAATTTCAAGCCCCAAAAAGGTATTTTAGGAAGCGATTTTGTAGGCTTAATGCATTTTAAGAATTTTTTCAACAGTCCGTTTTTCGGCAGAGTTCTTTTGAATACACTGAGAATCAGTTTTTCTTCAATTATATTTGGTTTCCCTGCACCAATTCTTCTTGCACTACTGCTTAACGAACTGAAATTCCCTCGTTTTGCAAAAGTAGTTCAGAACATTACGTATATGCCACACTTTATTTCACTGGTTGTTATTTGCAGCCTTATACGTGAATTTACACTTGATACGGGTGTTATCAACTACATACTCGGTTTCTTTGGGTTTGAGGCGACGTCACTTCTCAATTTCCCGCAATACTTTACCACAGTTTACGTTGCATCAGGAATATGGCAGGAAATTGGCTGGGGGTCTATAATATATCTTGCAGCGCTTTCAGGTCTTGACCCTGCTCTTTACGAGGCAGCAACAATTGACGGTGCAAACAGATTTGACCAGATGCTTCACGTTACACTTCCTGGAATTTTACCGACAATTGTAATTATGCTTATATTAAAGCTCGGTCAGGTTTTAAGTGTCGGTTATGAAAAAATTATTCTTCTTTATAACGACAACACAATGAGTGTTGCAGATGTTATCTCAACTTATGTTTATGCAAAGGGACTTTTAGACCTTGACTGGAGCTTCAGTTCTGCAGTCGGACTATTTAACTCAATAATTAATTTCCTTTTCCTGAACGTAGCAAACTTTATCAGCAAAAAGACAAGCGAATACAGTTTGTGGTAAAGAAGGCTTCGCCTTCACTATGTCGCACACCTAATTAGTACAGACATAGCTGCACGCGCTTGACTTTTACGCAATTTTTATACGGTAAAAGATAAAAAAATAATCTTTTATATTCTAAAACGAAAATCCAAGCTGCAAAATATAATATTAAAAAGGGAATAAATACAATAACAACACACATATATGAGGATTAAAAAAGTAAGCTGCAGGTTCACAAACCTGCAGCTTACTTTTTTTAATCTAATGAGAAATCAAGTTCTATATCTTCTTTTTTATCTAAAAGCCATTTACCACCCGTAAAGTCTGGAACAGCTACGGGGATGCCACCTTTGCTTATCGACTTTTCCGAAAGAGCTGTTACACACATCCATGCTGCAGCATCATAAACATCAATAGGCATAGGTGCCTTTTTTTCGATTGCTTCAAAAAATGCTGAAAGCACCATATAATCCATGCCACCATGTCCTGATTCTGTAGCTATATCCCCATATTTTTTCCAAATGGGATGTTTGTATTCTTCTCTGTATTTTTCACCTGTACCCCAATACTGCTTGGGCTTAAAATGATCTGCTTCAGGACCATCAATAAATACCATATCACCGTCTTCGAAATATCCACCCTTCGTTCCTCTTACTGTAAAGCCACGTGAATATGTACGAGGAAGCGTTGTGTCAAGTGTCAGCACAATTGTAGAACCGTCAGCACAAGTAATAACCGTTGTTATAATATCGCCCTGTTGAAATGTACGACCAACAAGATGTGGATATTTCTCCTCATTCTTCTTTATATACTCACTCATTCCCCTGCTCTTTGATGAAAAGGAAGAAAGCGTGACCATTCTGTTTCCTCTGTTAATATTAAGCACTTTTGCAATAGGGCCAAGTTCATGCGTAGGGTAATTATCACAATTTCTGTTAAGATAGTTTCTCAGTCTATAATGGCGATTTTCCACTCCCCCTGCAATTTCATCACACAAATAATGATGATATCCTCCACTACAGTGTACAATTTCTCCAAAAATCCCCATTCGTGCCATATTAAGTGCCGTTAGCTCTTTCTGTCCATAACAGCAATTTTCAAGCATCATACAAGGAGTTTTTGTTCTCTCATGTGTCTCCACAAGTCTGTAACAATCATTAATGCTATAAGCACCGCCAACTTCCATACCTACATATTTTCCGTTTTCCATTGCCTCAACAGCGAGGTCAACATCCTCTCTTTGTATCACCTCGTGCGGACAAGTTGTTTTAAAAGGTTCATATCCTTTTTCTTTTTTTACCATATCAAAAGCTTCCTGTGCTCTGTCTTCATAAAGGTCGCAGACCGCTTTCACTTCTGTGTTATCACACAATTTAAGAATAGTTTCAAGCATGAGAATGCCTCTTTGCCCCATACCAATACATCCTAATTTTATTTTTTTCATTATAAAACACCCCTTTAATCAAAATTTATAATTTAAAAAGAATAAGCGCTATTGTACCCATAATTACACCAAAAATCTGCCGTTTACCAAGCTTTTCCCTGAATATAAAAACTGAAAACAAAAACGAAATCAGATTTTTTATTCCTGCACTCAGCGGTGACACTATAGAAATCGGCATCATTGTATTTACTATCAATCCAAGCAGGTTTGATGC
>JAFSBF010000180.1 GCA_017441965.1 Clostridia bacterium
ATCCTGAAGCTCAAGTCCCCCGTTATCGGGGAAAACAAGGGCGAGCTTTCCACCCTCCTCATAAAGCATAACATTTTCAAGTGCCGCAAAAAGCATGATACTGCTTGATAAATCATTCATTATTTCGGGCCACGCACTTTTAATTTTGTCAAGAAATTCACTGTCGGGAATATCAGGGCGCACCTCTTCTTTTAAAGCTTCCTTTTCGGGTGCCTTTTCCTTCTGTGGTGCGGGTGCCTTCTTAGGCACAACCTCTTTGATGGTTATACTGCCGCTTTCAAGCTTTCTTTCAAGCTCTGCAATTCGTGACATAAGTGCATCAAAGGAGCCGTCATTCCCCTTTATGCAAAGCTTTATGAGTGCCGCCTCGTAAATAACTCTTGGGTTAGTCATAAAGCGTGCAGTGGAAACCGCCTCGGAAAGAGACTTTATTGCGTATAACAGCTTTTCCGTTGAATAGCTTTGTGCATATTTCAAAAGCTCATTATATTCGCTTTCGTCAAAATCGCTTTTACATTTTCCCGAAACGGATATAATAAGCATATCACGGAGCGCTCGTATCAGTGTTTCTATAAACGGGGATAAATTTTTACCACGTGAACATACATCGTCAATGGTATCTACAACACCCTGGGTGTCACACTCTCCAAGGCATCGGCAAAGCTCTATTACAGCATCGTTTTCCGCCCTGCCTAAAAAATCGGCAACAAACTCCGTATCAACCTCTTTACCTGCCGCAATACACGGGTCAAGACAACTGAGCGCATCACGAAGAGAACCGTCAGCGTGAAGTGCAATCATCCTCAGTGCCTTTTCCTCTGCCATAATACCCTCGGCATTACAGATATAGTCAAGACGGTCATATATATCATCAGGTGTTATTCTCTTAAAATCAAATCGCTGACATCTGGAGGATATTGTTTCAAGCACCTTGTTTGCCTCTGTCGTGGCGAGGACGAATTTAACGTGTGCAGGCGGCTCCTCCAAAAGCTTTAAAAGGGCATTGAAAGCATCGTTACTAAGTGCGTGCACCTCGTCAATGATATACACCTTATACTTTGTAACGGCGGCGGTGTAGCTTGCCTCTTCACGGAGTGTACGGATGTTATCAACACCACGGTTACTTGCAGCATCGATTTCTATAATGTCCATTATACTGCCGTTTTCAATGCCTGTGCAGGTGGCACATTTGTTGCAGGGGTTACCGTCAATGGGGTTTTCGCAGTTTACCGCCCTGCTCAGTATTCGTGCAGTGGAGGTTTTACCCGTTCCACGGCTGCCGCAGAACAAAAACGCATGGCCGCAGGCATTGTTCTTTATTTCGTTTTTAATCGTTTGTGTAACGTGCTGCTGACCGACAACATCATCAAAGGTTTTCGGTCGCCATTTACGATAAAGTGCCTGATACTCCATACATTTATCCCCCTTTTTTTATGTATTAAAAAACCGCCAGAGGCGGCTTGTTACTAATTTTGTTGTACACCCCGAAATCGACACAGTTTTATATGCGGAAATCATACAGTTAGCTCTGGTCAGGCACCCTTGCGGCACATCCCGGGAAATGCTTATCGCTGCTCGGTTCCCCGCCTGACGAGGTTCACACTCCGACATTGCGCAAGACCCAAGCGTCAACACCACTTATATGCTCCTGCCATACAAAAAAATGCCTCAATCGGGGACATAACCTCCGCTATAGCGGATTGCGGATACAGGGCACCGCTACCTCCCCGGCCGGTACAACAAATAAAGTATAACACGAAAAGGCGAGTTTATCAATAGTTTTTGTTATCCAATAATGTATTTTTTTCTAATATTAATGAAAATTTTGATAAAAAAAAGGAATTTTAAACCGAGTGTCGAAAATAATAATAGAAAATCTATATATTAAATCAGTAAGAGGGGTGTAGGATGGCTGCTTTTTATTCGGACGAGCTTGTAAGTGAGATTGTCGCGGCAAATGACATTGTGGATATTGTTTCGGCTTATGTGCGTCTGAAAAGGTCGGGAAGCAGTTATATGGGATGTTGTCCATTCCATCGGGAAAAAACACCCTCCTTTCACGTAAGTGCGGACAAGCAGCTCTACCATTGCTTCGGATGCGGTGCAGGCGGCAGTGTAATTCAGTTTATTATGAATGCAGAGGGGCTTGATTTCCCTGATGCACTTCGTTTTCTTGCAGACAGGGCAGGAATACGGCTTCCTGAGGATGGCGGCAATGCAAATGAAGAGCGCCATAGCCGTAAAAAGCAGATATATGCAATGAACCGTGATGCGGCACGTTTTTTCAGAGAATGTCTGCTTTCTCCCGAGGGGGAGGCGGCACAGACGTACCTTACAAAACGTGGTCTTTCGGGAAAAACGATTGCGGCGTTTGGGATAGGCTTATCCCCGTCAGGCTGGGACGGACTTTTAAAGCATTTGCAGAAAAAAGGATATGACCGCTCCCTGATGGTTGAGGCAGGGCTGTGTGTTCAAAATGAAAAAGGGCACACGTATGACCGTTTTCGTAGCAGGGTAATGTTTCCCATTATAGATGTGCGTGGAAATATTATCGGCTTTGGCGGCAGAATACTTAGCGGTGACGGTGCAAAATATATGAATTCCCCCGAAAGTATAGTGTATGACAAGGGTAAAAACCTTTTTGCGCTGAATATTGCTAAAAAAAGCGGCAGAGGGTATTATATACTGGTAGAGGGTTATATGGATGTAATCTCGCTGCATCAGGCGGGCATAAATGCGGCTGTTGCAGGCTGCGGAACGGCTCTCACACGCGAGCAGGCACGCCTTATTGCAAAAAGCCCCGTTTATCTGTGCTATGACAGTGATGAGGCAGGAATGAAGGCGTGCGAAAGGGCAGCGGAAATCTTTAAGGAATTTGAAACTAAGCTGCGTGTGGTTACAATCCCTGACGGAAAGGATGCCGACGAATTTATTAAAAAGCACGGCGGAGAAGCGTTTGAGGAGCTTCTCAAAAAAGCAAAAACCGTTACCGAGCATCGGCTTGATATGCTGCTTCGTGATGTTGATTTAAACGATGCATCCCAGAAAATTGAGATGATGGGGAAGGCGGCAAAGCTTTTTTCGGGAATTTCAAACGCAGTTGAGAGGGAGATTTATATAGAAAGGCTTGCTGCAAAAAGCGGGATCAGTGCCCAGTCGATAAACAGTGAAGTGCGGAAGGTCAATGCAAAAAATATCCGTAAAGAGGTTTCAGGGGAGCTTAGGAAAACCGTTGGCACAGCGCAAGGCGGGCAAAAACCAAGGCGGCGCAGTCTTGCCGAGGCATCACTTCTTTCTATGCTGGCGGAAAGTGAGAAGGTATACCTTAAGTTTGCGGATGAATTTACCCCCGATAGCTTTAGCGAGGATATACATAAACAGATTTTTAATCATATTTGTACATATTATAAAGAAAGTATCGGCGGCAGCTGCGCAGATTATCTGCTTAAGGCTCTGCCGGGTAATGAGAAGGAAGTTTCAACAGTTCTTATGGCAGTGCAGAATGTGGAAAACGAGATGCAGGCGGCACACGATTTTGCCGAGGTACTCAGAAACGAAATCTTTGATGAAAAATTGCAGAAGGCTCAGAGTGAGGGCGATATAGCACTGATAAGTGAGCTTTTAAAATCTAAAAAACAAAAAGGCTGAAACAGTGCGGTGAAAGGATTGGTTGTAAATGGCAGAAACAGTAAATAAAAAGTCAATAGTGAAGGAGCTTATCGACAAGGGTAAGCAGAAGGGAATGCTTACCGAGCAGGAGATTGAAGATGCTCTTTCCGAGCTTGAGCTTGATGCAGACCAGATTGAAAAAATACACGATAATTTTGAGGCACTTGGAATAGATATCGTCGGTGATATCGAACAGGAAATCAAAAAAATCGAAATTTCCGAAGAGGATTTGGAGGATTTGTCCGTTCCCGAGGGCATTAATGTGGATGACCACGTAAGAATGTATCTTAAGGAAATTGGTAAGGTGCCGCTCCTTTCCGCTGATGAGGAGATTGAGTTTGCACGCCTTATGTCAGAGGGTGACGAGAAAGCGAAGAAAAAGCTTACCGAGGCAAACCTCAGACTTGTTGTAAGTATTGCGAAGCGTTATGTGGGCAGAGGTATGCTTTTCCTCGACCTTATTCAGGAGGGAAACCTCGGTCTTATTAAGGCGGTTGAAAAGTTTGACTATACAAAGGGATATAAATTCAGTACGTATGCAACGTGGTGGATAAGGCAGGCAATCACACGTGCGATTGCAGACCAGGCAAGAACTATCAGAATTCCCGTGCATATGGTGGAAACCATTAACAAGCTTATTCGTGTTTCAAGGCAGCTTCTTCAGGAGCTTGGCAGAGAGCCTTCTCCCGAAGAAATTGCAAAGGAAATGGGTATGAGCCTTGAAAAAGTGCGTGAAATTATGAAAATTGCTCAGGAGCCTGTTTCCCTTGAAACACCTATCGGTGAGGAGGAGGACAGCCATCTTGGCGACTTTATCCCCGATGACGATGCACCTGCGCCCAGTGAGGCGGCATCCTTTATGCTCCTTAAAGAGCAGCTTATGGATGTTTTAAACACCCTCACTCCAAGAGAGGAAAAGGTTTTAAGACTTCGTTTTGGTTTGGAAGACGGACGGGCAAGAACTCTTGAAGAGGTAGGCGGCGTGTTCGATGTAACACGTGAGCGTATCCGTCAGATTGAGGCAAAGGCTCTTCGTAAGCTTCGCCACCCAAGCAGAAGTAAGAAGCTTAAGGATTTCCTGGAATAATAAGGGCTGTGACAAAATGCACAGAACTCAAAATGACAATGAACATATGAATATAAGGATATTCTTCGCCCTTGATTAATTTGACAAATGCAAATATAACGATAAAAAACCACAGCTACCCTCTTACGAGGATAACTGTGGTTTTTTGGTGCCGATGGCGGGGGACAGATGCTAACGCATCTTGCCTGCTTGACGACCAAAATGCTCTGCATTTCGGTGTCCGTCTGCGCATCAGCTTCGCTAAAAACGATTATCAATCGTTTTTTTACGCTCGCTGCCCTCTCAGGGTTCGAATCCCTTTTAATTTCATACACAAAAGAAATAAGCTCCCACAAAAGTAGGTGCTTATTTCTTTATGGCGTGCTTGGAGGGATTCGAACCCCCGACCCTTTGGTTCG
>JAFSBF010000181.1 GCA_017441965.1 Clostridia bacterium
ATTCTTTGCTTCTTTAACACTGCGGTTAAGTACACCGTCATTTGAAAGGAGTGTACTCTCCGAGCTTTCCCATTCTATTTTTACACCGCCTTCAATCGAGGCAGCCTCATATCTGTTATATGTAGTGAAAAGGTCAAGGTTTTTACTCAGTGCCAGAGGGGACTCATCACTTATCTCAGAAAACAAAAATCCGTCTGCAATTTTTTGCAGTATTTCCTGCGTTGGCGCTATATAGCTTCCTATGCCTTTGATAGTCACAGTAAAGGTTTCTGTCCTTGTCACCTCGCCTCTTGTAATAATAGCAGTAAGTGTTGCCTGCTTGTCTTCAAGCCCTCTTGTTATCCTTCCCCTATTTGTGATAATATCTTCATCACTGCTCGTCCATTCAATGCTCGCATTATGAAGACCTGCTGCGGAAAGCTCTGCATTATCTTCAAGCGGCTCTGAAAAAAGGTCACTGTAATATTCATATGTTTCACTGCACGCCTTGTTATCACTTATTATTCCTTTTACATATACTGTAAAAGTGAATTCCTTGCCTTGTGATTCTCCACGTGAAATTGTAGCCGTAAGTGTAGCCGGCAGATCATCGTCAATAGCAGGTGTAATTTTACCTGTCTTTGTAATGACCGCATCGTTACTGCTCTGCCAATCTATGATTGTATCATATGCACCTGCCGTGGGAAGCTCGATATCCTCAGTAAGGGGTGCAGTAAATAAATTTTCAAGAGCTTTTGCAACACGCTTATATGCCACTTCATCGGGAATAACCTCTTTAAAGATTGACAGCTTTATATCATCAAAGCAGAGCTTTTTATTTGCGGTTCCTGCATTAGCGTTTACCCAGCTTCTCATCGAAAGCCCACTGATTTCTCCTAATGTAACATCTGTTGTTCCGCTATGCTCCCCACTAATACCTGCCGTTACCTTTGTGCCGTTGAGATAGTATTCATATGTACCGCTCTCTTCCCCGTCCACAATTACAAATTTAATCTCATTCCAATCATCTGCGTGTATTGCAGCCACAGCAGTATTTGCACTGTTGGAAAAAATTCCGGGGTACATATAATTATGGCTCATTCTGAAAAGAAATGCCGCTTTTCCGAGGGTAATTTCAAAAAGTCCGTTATAACCTGACTCTTTCTTTAGTTTAAAGGAAAGCTCAATTCTGCTGCCTGCAGGAATAGTCTGTGACAAAGCTTTCTTGAATGTTATGTAGCTTCCTGTATCGCTTCCCGTATGATAATACTGCAGAAACTGATTTTCACTTTCTGTTGCAATTTCATATTTAAATCCTGTGCCTGTGTCAGCATTTTGTCTTATCCAACCGTTAAAGCTTTCACCCGGTGCAATAAGAGTTGTCTGCGTAACATCAGGAGTTTCAAAATTTTCATTAAGAATTTGTGTTTCTGCATATACGGCATCTCTCTTTTTTACGGTAGCCGTAAAGCTATATTCCTTGCTGAACTCTCCGTTTGAAATAGTAGCTGTAAGAGTGGCACTCTTATCTTCGTCATAGTCACGTGTTATTACACCACCGCTTGTTATAACGCTCTCGTCAGAAGATAGCCACGAGGTCATCGTTGTACCATTCTCATCGGAAGTAGGAAGCGTTACATTCTCTGTAAGCGGATTTTCAAACAATTTTGAAATTGTATTTGCCGCAAATTCGCAAGCCTCTTCCCCTGTAGCTTTTTCTTCAAGGGTTGATATTCTGATATCGTCAAAGCAAACGTACTTATCTGTTACATCGGCAACGCTTCCGTTATATAATTTTTGCCTGAGCCATAGAGCGCTGCTTGAGGTCATTCGTGAAGCAAGAGTTCCCTGCTGCACAAGCGTTCCTTCTAAATAGTATTCATAATAATCTGCATCTTCTTTGCTGAAAAGTAATATTTCTACATTATTCCACTTATCAGGAACACTGGCGCCCTGAAATTGTGCTCCACCTGCAACACCGGGATAAAATCCGTTTTTATTAGGTCTGAAATAAAATTCCTTTCCAAAAATATACAAACCAAATACATTCGCAGCACCTGACGGATACTTGTATTTCAAGGTAATTCTGACATTGCTACCTGCCGGAATTTCACCACTGAGTGCTTTCTGAATTTCTCTCTCATTATCTTGACCTGTTGTATTTTGAAACTTTAAATATATATTATTCTCTTCCTTTTCGAAAGAAAATTTCTGTTCAGGGGTAGAGCCGTTTCTCTTCCACCCGTTTACAGTTTCGCCTAACCCAATAACTCTGGGAAATGTATCGGATTGAACACTTTGGAAGTCATCCCAGAAATACACTCGTTCAATATATTGGGATAATATCTCCTCCGTACCTGCCGCCATAGCACAGGGAAACATATTAAAAGCAATTAACACCCCAAGCGACAAACTAATTACCCTTTTAAACATATTCTCGCTCCTTTCAATCTGTCTCTATATCTTAAACAAAACAAGCGCTATTGTACCCATCAGTACACCGATAATCTGCCGTTTACCAAGCTTTTCCCTGAATATAAAAACTGAAAACAAAAACGAAATCAGATTTTTTATTCCTGCACTCAGCGGTGACACTATAGAAATCGGCATCATTGTATTTACTATCAATCCAAGCAGGTTTGATGC